>JALUNR010000062.1 GCA_027055005.1 Campylobacterales bacterium | reverse complement strand
AAATAGAATTATGTTACATGCATATATAATATATTTTACTCATCCAACAAATAGTAAAAAAGTTTTCTTAACATCTCCACTATTTGATGACATGAAAGAAATACTAGAAAAATACTTTGATAAAGAGGAATTACATGAAAAATTATCTAGCGATTTTATCCTTAATAAGTTTACTACTTCTTAGTGGCTGTTCAACAAAAAGAATTGACTTTAGCAAATATAGAGCTTCAAGTGCAAAAGCTATAAAAAGTCTTGAAAATATTAAAATACCATTTTTAAATGATTTGAAAGTTGATCCTTCAGTAAAAACACCTACCAACATTTCAGCAACACCATCTATGACAGAAATTGCTCTCCATTGGCATTATCAAATAGGTTCAAATACAGCTGGTTATAGAATTTTTAGATATTCTGAGCATAGTGGGAAATATATACTTATAGAAACTTTACCTGATATTTATACAACAAGTTATGTTGATAAAAACTTAAAGCCAAATAAAGTTTATAAATACAAAATATCTGCTTATACAAAAGATAAAAGAGTATCTGTTGCTTCTCCTGCACTAAGTGTCACGACAAAATATACACTACAACCTTCTACCTCTTTGGTTGCTAGTAAAAATTATATCCAAAAGATAAGACTAAACTGGAAACTATATCCTCAATACAAACTTATAAAATACTACCAAATTCAAAGAAGCAAAGATAAAGTAAAATGGGAGGATTTAGAAACTATTTATAAATCACTACAAACTCAATACATAGATACTAGAGTAAAAAATGGTGATGCTTACTACTATAGGTTTTATGGTGTAACATATGATGGAGTGAAAACTCCATACTCAAACATATCATATGGATATTCAAAGACCGCACCTCTAGTGATAAAAGATGTTATGGTACGAAGTAACTTACCTAGAAAAATCCAACTTTCATGGATTGACCCAAATCTTGAAGATAAATCAAGAACTATATTAAGATATAACATATATACAAGTCTTTTTAGAGATAAACTCTTTATAAAACATGCATCAACTACAAATAAGTACTTTATAGACAATGTTCCTCATGATGGCAGAAAAGTTTACTATAAAGTAACAGCAGTTGATAATTTTGGATTAGAATCTCCTTTATATCCGAAAGCTGTTATGGCAAACACAAAAGCATCTTCTATGGCTCCTAAAATAATAGAATACAAGCTAGTTGATGGAAGAGTAGTTATAAGATGGGAACCCATGAGTAGAAACATAAGAAAATATGAAGTTGTAAAAAGATATTACTCAAAGTTTTTTCTACCTAAAACTTTGAAATACACAGATATTACTTCAACACAATTTGTTGATAAAGATATATCTTTAAACAAAACATACAAATATAAAGTCATAGGTATAGACAATGATGGTATCCCAACAAAACCATCTCGTGAAATCTCTGTAGAGATTAAATAAATGCCAAATATCCAAACAAAAAACTTTTCTCATCCCTCATATCCATTTTCCAAAGATGGGTATGAGTTTGAGTTTGCTACTATAGAGCATAAAGGAAGAAGCCTGATAAAAGTAAGGCATGAAAAACGAGAGTTTTTTATAGAGGTTATAAAAAGAGATGGTGACTACCTGATAAAAGCTGAAAAGCTAACTCGTTTTTCTCCAGTCTTTATAATCCAAAAAGCTCTAAATATCTTAGCAACTACTTTAAATTTGGATTTAACATACTCAAACATAGAGAGTAAAAAATCCTCTATGCACTTAGATAAATCAAGTGATTTTTTAAAAAAGATAGATTTCTTTGTAAATGATTTTAAGCCAAGTAGTCCAATAGCTATCGAGATAGGATTTGGAAGTGGAAGGCATCTTTTATACCAAGCTAAAAAAAACCCTGATATTTTGCATATTGGTATAGAGATACACAAACCATCAATCGAGCAAGTTATAAAGCAGTGCAAACTTCAAGATATTGACAATATTCTCCTACTTGACTATGATGCAAGAATCTTTTTAGAACTTCTCCCTAGTCTAAGTGTAAAAACAATCTTTTTGCACTTCCCTGTTCCTTGGGATAAAAAACCTCATAGAAGAGTGATAAGTAAAAGATTTATAGATGAGTGCTTTAGAGTTTTACAAAAGAGTGGGACTTTTGAGCTTAGAACTGACTCTCAAAACTACTATGAGTATGCACTAGAAGTTATCAACTCTTTTAACACTTTTGACTTAAAAGTTAGAAAAAACTTCTCATTAGATGTAAGTAGTAAGTATGAAGATAGATGGAAAAAACAAGAAAAGAACATTCATGATGTCATCCTTACAAACACTACTCCAAAACAAAAAGAGAAAAAAACTTTAAAAATAGAGTTTGATAAAGAGTTATATAACTATTTTCCAACTCTTTTAAAAAACTTTAAGAGAGATTGCATAAGAGGTGAAAACTACTTCATAAACTTTGAAAATATCGTAAAAATAAATGAGCATGAAGGAGTACTAAAAGTAACTTTAGGCTCATATGAAAAAAGTAAACACAAATATATTATATTTAAAGATAAATTTGTACAATACTTTCCCAATAATATATTACCAACCAAAGATAACTTTGATGCTCATGCATCTTTGATAGACTATATAAAAAAGGCAAAAGATGTCCACTAATACAGTAGTAAAAACGACAAATCTATCACTCTTTTATAACCAAAAAGAACCTATACTAAAAAACATAAACTTAGAAGTTAAAAAAGGTGAGTTTATCTTTTTAACTGGTAAAAGTGGAAGTGGAAAGTCAACCTTTTTAAAGTCAATCTATGGAGACATCCCAATAGGTGGGGGAGATATAAATGTAAGTGGATTTGATATGAAAAATATCTCTAAATCAAACCTATCACTTTTAAGACGACATATAGGTGTTATTTTTCAAGATTTTAAACTTATAAATGAGTGGACCGTAGAAAAAAATGTCATGCTACCACTCATCATAGCAGGCTACTCAAAAGAGATATGTGCCCATCAAGCAAAAAAACTTTTAACTCATGTAAAACTATCACATAAAGCTTCCTCTTTCCCTATGGAACTTAGTGGTGGAGAACAACAAAGAGTAGCGATGGCAAGAGCCTTAGCTCACAATCCAAAACTGATAGTAGCAGATGAGCCAACAGGAAACTTGGATGAATACTCATCAAATGTAATTTGGAATCTTTTAAAAAATGTTAAAGAGCATATAGGAAGTACTATCATAGTAGTAACTCACAAAATCCCCTCTAACTTAGCATTGGACTTCAAACAATATTATCTTGACTCAGGAAGTATGCATGAAATCTCTTAAAAACCATCTATCTTTTCTTTTACCACTTTTTATACTACTGTTCTCTTTTCAGTTTTCCAAGATGGTCGATAGAAGTGTTAGCGAGTATGAACAAAAACTGATAAATGACTACTCTATAGTTATAGTTTCTAACAGAGTTTTAAGTCTAAAAGAGTTAAAAGATAAATACCTTGATATAAACTCACTAACTC
>JALUNR010000061.1 GCA_027055005.1 Campylobacterales bacterium | reverse complement strand
TTATAAAAGGTGATGTCAAATTAAATTTTTTCTCTTTTTTACCAAATAAAATCATACTTCCTGCAAAAAACAAAAAAATAACAAATAAAATTTTTACAAAATTTTCCGGTATGTATTTTGAAAGATATGCCCCAATTGGAGCACTAAAAGCTAAAGCTGCTGCCAAAGGAAAGGCAAACTTCATATCCAAAACTTTTCTTTTTATATTCATAATACTTGATGTAACTGTGGTAGCTGTATTTACAAAAAGCCCCACTGCTTTTGCAAAATTAAAATTTAGCCCCATCATATCGAGGATAGGAACAAGTGCAGTAGCACTTCCTATTCCTCCAAGGGCAAAAAATGTGGATAATATAAAAGTTACCAAAAATACTTCAATATAAAACATTTAAGGCCTTATATGTTGAACTAATTCTATAATACCCCCTTGAAGAGAAAAAACATTTTTAAACCCTATTCTTTGTAAAAATGCTGTTGCCACGAGTGAACGCTGACCTGAGCGGCACACCAAAACAATTTTTTCATAATCACTGTTAGCCATTTTTTCTAAGTTCTCTTTTTCAAACAGGGTATGCATAGGTATGTGGATACTGTCTGTATGTGTAAATCCCACAAGTAAAACTTCTTTTGGTGTTTTAATATCCACAATTAAAACTTTTTCATTGTTTTCAATCCATTCAAGGAGTGTTTCAGGTTTTACCTGGCAAGGTTTTTTAGCCAAAAACTCTTCTGTAAAATTTGAAAACATCTGATTTAATATTTCTACTTCTTTCCAGTCAATTTGCATATTATCTCCTTTTTTTTGTGTAATTTTAAAAAAATAAATTTTATTTACAAAATAAATAATTTAAATTATAATGATTAAAATTTTTAATAAGGAAGAAAATGACTTTCAAAGAGCTTGAACTCTTTTTTACACTTTGTGAAAATCCAAATGTAAGCGAAGTAGCAAAAGAAAAGGGACTCTCCCAATCAGCCGTTTCACTTGCTATTAAATCGCTTGAAGAAGATTTAGGAGAAAAACTATTTGATAGGATTGGAAAAAAACTTATTCTTAATGAAAGAGGAAGAATTTTTAAAGAAAAAACTTCTAAGACTTAAAATAGCAGAACTAATAATACCGCCAAGCATAGGTGCTGCAATCCTCTGCATAACTTCACTTCCTATACCATGAGTGTACATAATAGGAGCTAGACCTGCTAAGATGGCAAAAACAGTCATTAGCTTTGGTCGTACACGTTGTACTGCACCCTCATAGATGGCAGCATTTAACTCCTTAACACTAAACGATACTCCGTACTTTTCTTGTGCTTCATCCACTGCTTCTTGTAGGTAAACTATCATAACTATGGCTGTCTCTGCAGCTACCCCAAGTAGTGCTAAAAAACCTACAATCACAGCTATACTCATAGCAAAGTTAAGCATATCTATGTAGATAAGCCCACCCAAAAGAGCAAAAGGTAGAGTAAAAAAGACTATAAGTGTTGGCATCATTTTCTTCAGCGCTAAATAGATGAGTAAAAAGATTACGATAAGTACAGCAGGTATAATCCACACTATCTTTTTCATAGCAGAATCAAGATATTGAGACTGCCCAGCCCACTCTATGTAGTAACCTGGTTCAAACTTGATTGTATCCATAAATTTTTGTGCATCTTTTTGGTACTCTTTGGCGGTTACACCCTCTTGCGGAGTGATATAAATGAAAGTAACAGGAGTTGCCATTTCACTTTTTATAACTGAAGCACTCTGTTTATAGTAAACATTTGCAAAGGTACTTAAAGGAACAAAGCCAAGTTTAGTTTTCACTTGAATATTTTTAATACTCTCTAAACTTCTTCTCTCATCTCCCTCTAAACGCAGTGCGATTGGGTAGCGTTCTAATCCTTTATACATCGTAGAAACTTTCAGTCCACCGATGGCTAAAGAGGTGTATTCTAAAAGAGTATTTTTACTCATGCTGTAACGCTGCATTGCCTCTTCATCTAAGTCAAGATATACAAAATAACCAGCACTTGCTTGATCTGCAAATACTGAGAGAGTTTTATCAAAACCTCTAAGTTTTTCTTCTATAAGCTTGCCATATTTTTGAAGTCCAGCAGCATCTTTACCATAAAGCTTAATTCCAATAGGTGTACGAATACCGCTTAAAAGCATATCAATACGTCCTCGTATTGGATAAGTCCATGAGTTTGTAAGACCTGGTACTTGCAGTGCATCTTCCATCTCTTGACGCAAGCTATCGTATGTCACTCCTGCTCGCCATAGGCTTTGTGGTTTAAGTGTAATAATTGTCTCTAGCATTCCAAGTGGTGCAGGGTCAGTAGCTGTTCCTGCTCGCCCTGCTTTACCAAATACTGTCTCAACTTCAGGAAAACTCTTGATAATTTTGTCTGTTTTTTGAGTCAATGCTTTTGCTTGATCAACACTGATTCCGTATGGTGTTACAGGCATATACATAAAAGTTTGCTCATTTAACATCGGCATAAACTCCCATTTTAAGGAGTTGTAAAGTGGGTACATATAGCCTAAAGAGGCTAAAACTGCTACTATTACTAGGTATTTTAGTTTGAGACCATACACAATAATCGGATGATAGAGCCAGATAAAAAATCTATTGAGAGGATTTTTATTTTCTGGAATGATTTTTCCTTTTACAAAAAATACCATCAACACAGGAACAAGTGTTATACTCAAAATCGCCCCAGCCGCCATAGCAAAAGTTTTAGTAAATGCTAAAGGAGTAAAGAGTAGTCCTTCTTGTCCAGAGAGAGCAAAAATTGGCAGAAATGAAACCACGATAAGTGCTAACGCGAAGAAGATAGGACGACCAACAAGTTGTGAAGATTTGAGAATAACATCTATTCTCTCCGCATTTGTAGGCATCCTTCCCTCTTTTACTTCAAACTTATGAAGCATCTTGTGCGAATTTTCTATCATTACGATACTCGCATCTACCATCGCACCAATGGCAATGGCAATACCGCCAAGACTCATAATGTTTGAACCTATACCAAAGAGTTTCATAAGTCCAAATGTAGCGCCCACAGTAAGTGGTAAAACTATGAGAACAATAAGTGAAGAGCGAAGATGAAGTAAAAAGAGCCCAATGACAAATATAACAATGATAGACTCTTCAATAAGTGTACCTTTAAGTGTCTCAACTGCACCATCTATAAGCCCTGAACGGTCATAAACAGTAGTTACGTCAACACCATCGACTTTTAGGTCAGCCATTTTAGCTTTTATGCGCTCAATTGCCGAGTAAACATCCTCGCCATAACGAACAAGTACGATTCCGCCGACAACCTCACCTTGACCATTCAAATCAGCTATGCCACGGCGAGGTGCTGGTGTAAGTTCTACTCGTCCTATATCTGCTATGGTTAAAGGAACACCACCTTTAGTGGTGATAACAAGTTTACGAATATCATCAAGGTTTTTAACATATCCTTTGGCTTGGACTATCCACTCAAAACCATTTTCTATGACTATTCTACCGCCCATATC
>JALUNR010000060.1 GCA_027055005.1 Campylobacterales bacterium | reverse complement strand
ATCCTAAACCAAAGCCTCTTCAATTTAACAACAATTTATTAATGTTTCCTGTTTTTTTTATAATCTTCAGTGGTTTTGGTTTAAAATGACCTTGTTGTATGTAGCATGCCGAAACCTAACACTTTCAACTATTTAGGAAGCTGAGCTTGCCGAAGCTGGCTTTGCAAAATCCTTATTAGGCATCGGCTTCGACAAGCTCAGCCTGCGAAAATAAAAGCAAATAACAACGTTATCCTAAACTAAAGCCTCTTCAATTTAACAACAATTTATTAATGTTTCCAGTTTTTTTTATAATCTTCAGAGGCTTAGGTTTAAAATGACATTGTTGTATGTAGCATCCCGAAACCTAACACTTTCAACTATTTCGGAAGCTGAGCTTGTTGAGGCTGTATTTGCAAGTTCCTTATTAGGCATCGGCTTCGACAAGCTCAGCCTACGGAAATAAAAGCCAATAACAACGTTATCCTAAACTAAAGCCTCTTCAATTTAACAACAACTTATTAATGTTTCCTGTAATTTTTATGAATAATTCGGGTTAAATTTTCAAATAGGTTTGCTGTGTAGATAGTTTTTCTTATTTCAGTGGAAAAATTAAGAAACATAATTAGCTCTTATCAGCGTTGGAGCAAATAAAAAAGCATCCTACAAAAATGCAGGATGCCAAAATCTATGAAAAAAAACTACACAAATTTATCGGGTCTCTCATCTCCGATAAATAATCTTTATTTATTTTATTGTTCCCAAGCATACCAATCTAATAATAAGTTTTGCCCCCATGATGATTGAGCATCAACCCTTAAAACGTTTACTTTAAATTGTGTTGTTGATATTTGCTTAGTTGTTACAACAAAAACATCATTATAAGACTGTCCAGTCGCGGTTTTTGCTGTACAAACAATTTTCGGAGTTGATGAAAATGGAGTTGGAAAATTAACAGTAATAACCTTAAAGTATGTTCCCCCAGAAGTTGAGCCAATTGTTGCTGTTCCTGCTTGAACTTTTTTTATTGAAGTTCCGTCTGCACCTATTTGAACACCTCCAGCTCTGCCAATTGCCATATTAGGTCCGAAAACTGTTGCGTCAGATTTTCCCATAATGTACATTTTGTTATCAACGCCATCATATTTTATAGACATACCATAAGTATAATCTTTATCTTCTGATAGGCATATCTCAGAGTCTTGATTAGAATTTGCTTCGTCTGGTGATACAATTATTTGCCCAAGACTTGAACCTCCTACCACATGAAGTGCAGCTTGTGGTATATTAGTATTTATACCAACTCTGTTATTATCAAATTCACCATAAATCAGAGGGTTTGAAGTTGCTGTAGAACTACTTTCAATATATAATTTATTAGAACCTGTTTCCAAATCTCCTGCTAGACGGCCTAAAAAAAGATTATAATTCCCTGTACGAGCAGTTGTTGTCCCTGAGTTTGTGTGATGTCCTATAACAACATTAAAAAAACCATTCATATCGTAACCGGCATTAAAACCAAAATAAGAATTATAACCACCATCAGTATTTAACTTTCCAGCCCAATTTCCCATTATTGTATTTCCTAAACCAGATGTTGTTTTATAAGCAGTACCGTTTCCTAATAAAGTATTCCAACTTCCAGTAATATTTAATCCAGATTTATCACCTATTGCAATATTTTGATTACCAGAAACATTAGAACTTCCTGCTCGATTTCCTATAAAAACATTGTATCCTCCATCATCATTCGAAAATCCGGCATCTTCACCTAAAAAAACATTATTCTGACCAGTTGAATTCTTGTGACCAGACTGAAAACCAACAAATACATTGTTGGATCCATCTGTTGTTCCATCAGTTCCTGTATTATAGAAACCAGCATTTGTTCCGATAAAAACGTTGTGCTCTGCGTATGCTAAGTTCATACCCGCAGCATTACCTAGAACAACATTTGCATCTCCTGAAATTATTTTATTCCCTGCTGATTGCCCGATTAAAACATTAAATTTTGCAGTTATCCCTGTTCCGTCACCTACACCTGCCTCTGTTCCTATGAAAACATTATCTCGCCCGGAAGTTAATTTAGCACCGCTGGAATTTCCAATAAAAATATTCCTGTGAGCAATATCATGATTACCGAAAACATGTGCTCCTGCACTATCGCCAATAAAAATATTATCATTTCCCCCAAAATGTCTCAAACCAGCTTTGTATCCTAAAAACACATTTCTAATGCCTGATTGTGCGTTCTCTCCTGCACTGCAACCAATAATTGTATTATAATCACTTGCGTCCATAGAATTACCCGTTTTTTGCCCGATAAAAACATTTGACCCTCCTGTATGATTATTACCTCCGCTTTCCGTTCCGACAAAAACATTCCAACTTCCGTCAGTGTTATTAGCTCCTGAATTATTTCCTATAAACACGTTTTCACCTCCTGTATTCGGAATTGCCGCACTTTGTCCGTGTCCAGCACTTGTTCCAATATAAGTGTTTGTATTTCCAGTAGTAACATATCTTCCTGCCTCTGTTCCTAAAAAGACATTATCTATTGCATTTGTAACGCTTGCTCCGGTAATTTTTCCTAAGAAAACATTATTGCTTCCACCTTTAATTTTGTTACCTGAACCTTCACCTATAATAACATTACTTGTTCCTGTTATTCCAGTAGCATCACCCAGTCCTGCATTATGCCCAATAAATACATTATCATCTGCTCCATTAAGATTAAGTCCAGCACTTTCACCGAGTAATACATTTCTTTGTGCATTGTTTGCAGAACCAAGAAGACCCTTTCCTGCCTGAAATCCCATAATAAGATTATTCTCACCAACTTGATTATTCTGAAAAGCATCGGTTCCGAGAACAACATTCTTATCACCTGTTTTATGTGATATTGCAGCTTCATTTCCTATAAAAATATTTTGGCCTGATGATTCATTATTTTGCCCTGCACTACTACCAATACAAATGTTTCGGTCACCAACTTTATTATTTGAACCAGCTCCATTTCCTAATGAAATATTTGAAACACCTGATGTATTATGCATTCCTGCTTGATTTCCTACAAAAACATTATTTTGCCCTTCATTATGTTCTGTACTTGTACCTTGCCCAGCCATTAAACCGATATATACATTATTTGATGCAAGACCGTTACCTTCTCCTGTATGGTAAAAACCTGCATTTCTTCCTAAAAATATATTATCACTATTATTTACATTATTTAAACCTGCACCACTTCCTATTGCAATTACATTTGATGCACTGTCAATGTCACGTCCTGCTTGATAACCTAATAAAACATTATCTGCTCCTGTTGTGTTACTGTAGCCAGCTTCATAACCGAGGAAAACATTTCTTGAACCTAATGTATCAGGTCCAACTTTTTTACCTGTCGTATTTAACCCGCTTTTATATCCAATAAAAACATTGCTCCCGGCAATTGTATCTTTCATTCCTGTCTGGTAGCCAAAGAAAGTATTGTATTTTCCTGAATAATTACTATTTTGAATAGATTTTCCAGATTGATGTCCTAAAAAATAGTTATCTTTAACCATAAACATG
>JALUNR010000059.1 GCA_027055005.1 Campylobacterales bacterium | reverse complement strand
TTTCCAACAAGTGGAGCAAATCTCTGATACCAAACCAAAAATGGAAGTATTTTATTTATATGTCCAACTATAATATTTACTAAAAATCCAAAAAACAAAAAATATCCACCAAGGAGATAAAATCTATCATAACCAAACAGATACCCCAAAACAAATATAACCAAACTTCCTATCAAAAAGAAAAATGAAGCTATCATATTTTTTGCCCAAAAGTCTATCTCTTTTCTTACTTTTCCATCAAATATCACTTTCATTTGATAAATAAAAAGCAAAACTGATATAGCGATAGCCAAACTTCCATATCCAGCTAAAAAGCTATATTCAGTTAAATTACCTATCACATAAAGCACTACCCCGGCAACTATAAAGTAAAATCCTTTATCTACATACTTATCACTAAATCCATGAGAGAGTGAAAACATAGGGATTAAGACCATTGCTACACCAACTATTGTCATAAAAACATATCCTAAAAGTACTCCACCAATATGAGCTTTTACGATACTCATCATATCTATGTTTAAAAATCCATACTGCATATTTAGTGCAGCCAGTAAACCAAGACCAACTCCTAAAAACAAAAAGATATTTGAAGCTAAGATGTATTTTGCCGGAACACTCCACTCCTCTATGTTTTTATAAGTCAAAAAGATATTTACTGTAAATATAATCATAGAGATATAAACCATCAAAGCCCCATAAGTAAGAAATGGCAGATAGTTTTCCTCAAAGAAAAAACCAAAACTCATAAGACTTAGCCCAACGACATATATATAAAACTGTACATAAGCAAAATCTTTTGAAAAGAGTGGAATCTCCAAGATAACTGGAATCAACTGATACATAGCTCCAAAGATTATCATCATGACAAAGCCAAGCAGAAACAGATGTGATATAGCAGCTATCGTTGAACTTACAAAAAAACTATCTAAGTACGAAGCATAAAATGGCAACACAAATGAAACCAAAGCATAAAAAAATCCACCTGCCAACATAAAGTGAGCCACCAAGTTAAATGGTGGCGCCATCTCAGTTGCTAACTGTTTGCCCATCGTTAATGCCCACTACAACTAGCATCATCTAAATTAGCTTTTTCACTCTCTCCCTCACGATAACTAAAAGTAAGTTTTACTTTTCCACCATCAATATCCTCTTTATCTATGTTATAGTTCTCTTCTATCTTATTTAAAAGTCCCATAGGTGTTTTATGATTTATCATAACTACTTTTGTATTTGGATCTATAAACTTTAAAGCAGTCATAGCATTTACCATAGGCTCTGGTGGTCCACACTCACTTGAGTCAAACTCTATAACTCTTCCCTCACTACTCTCATATTCATAAAATGGTACTGTTGCACCTTCTACCTGAATCTCTTTTTTCTCCATAATTTCTCCCTTATAATATATTTCTTATTTGTATAGCAAAATACAGTATCACAAGATTTAGAAAAAATATCATCAAAGATGTTCCTCTTGAAATAATCTTTTCTTTTTGACTTCTCTCTCTTCCGTGAGCTTTTAGAGAAATAGTCATGTGAACTATAGTTGCAAAAGTTATTAAACCAACTAGGATAAGTTTGATCCACAGTAGTTGCGAAAACCTACCTGTGGATTCAAAAACTGATATAAGTCCTTTATCCCACAACATATATCCACCTGTACTTAAAAGTATAACCAAAACTACACTTTCAAAGTAACCATAAAGTGGACCTATATGATGATAAACTATCTTTTGTGCTTCCTTATCTCTAAGTCCTATACCTAAGATAAAAAGAAGCATCGCCCCTCCGACCCAACTAGCAGCAGCCAACAAGTGAAAATAAAAGATTATATCAGACATATATTATCCTAATTGTTTTAAAGTGGTATATTATACTATTTTTTATTTGTTTTTATTGATTTAAATCAAGATTTTGTTTTACTCTCCCAAAAACCTCTTTCTAACAGCTGGATTTGTCATATTTTCCCCTCTTTTCATTTTTAGTAAAAACTCACTAAATCCAACTTTCCCCTCTCCACCTTTTTCATAAGCACCAAATCCATAGTGCATAGGGGTATGATCTCCAAGTTTATAAAAGGCTTTTTTTGCATCTATATATCTTTTTGTATCATCACTGTAAATCCAAAGAACTATATCTTTAATATTTCTATCCTTTAGCCACAAAGCCATACATCCCGGATCATCAAAAAAGTATGTTACACCATTTGGCAAAACTGCTTGTGCAGTATGTATTTTTGTCTTTAGTGGCATCTTACACATAGGACAATCTATCTTGCCTTTTTCAAAAGCCAAAGGAACTTTTTTGTCATTTCCTCTTTTCGTTACAGTCATACTTTCACAACCACTAAAGATTAAAAATAGTATCAAAAGTAAGTTTTTCATCTTTTCTCCTAAAACAACCAAATATGATTTTTATAATAATAGTATAACGGATAAAAACTAAGTATCAAAACTACCAAACTATCAAAAAAAACAGCTCTTTTGTAAAAATTTACCTTTTTTTTCAAAACTATTTTTGAAACTCCTTGGTAAATGCCAAAAAATGTTCCTAAAAATAAAAAAATATATATAAAATACCCTATAAAATAATACTCCTTTTGAAGCAGACAAAATGGGCATTTATGACGAGGTAACTCATAGATATATGGACTAAAAAAAGTTATGATTGCAAGTATAGTTACAAATAAAAAAATAGCTGACGAAAAAGCTACAAAAACATCCTTTTTGAAAAAACCAAAAACTAAAATCAAAAGATAAAGAGCATAAAAACTACCCACTACCACATCTCTTGGCAAGGCTAAAAGCACACTTATACCAGAACTCTTAACAGAGTTAAAAAGTACTCCACAACAACTAACAATTTTTGAAGGATTTATACCATGAAAGTAAAAAATCTCTAAAATAAACTCCAACAAAAGAAGCAAAAACAAAGCTATAAAAAACTTAAACTTTAACCTTGTATAGTGATAATCTTTTGTCTTTGTATCTTCACTATTAAAAAGTATCCAAAATCCAAAAAGATATATATTTAGCACTTTTAAAGATAAAAGATATATTCCAAAATGATTTGCAGTTATCACACCTGCCCCACACATAGCCCCAGGAAGGAAAATAGATATTTTATCTATTGTAAATACAAAATAAAAAAGTAAGATTATCTTAAAAAAAAGTGCATATTGAATTATTATTGATGCTAAATAAGTTCTTTTTAAAAGATTGTATTGCAAAAGAGTATCTTTGTTTATATCAAAATATTTGACAATCCCCAAAGATATAAAAAAAGCAAAACTACAAAAAAGAAGTATAAGTCCATCAACTAAAATGTTAATAAAAACTTCAGGAGTTAAAAACATCTATTTTCCTATCTACAAACTCCAAATCTTCAAATCTACTGTCATGAGTAGCTATCAAGACAGTTTTTCCCATTTTTTTAAGTTCTTTTAAAATCTCTATAAACTCCAAAGAAAGATTTTTATCCAAATTTGCTGTTGGCTCATCTGCTAAGATAATATTTGGTTCATTTACCATTGCCCTTGCGATCGCGCATCTTTGTTGTTCTCCACCAGAAAGGCTCGATACTTTTTGATTTGCTTTATGCTCTATTGAAAAAAGATCCATCACTTTTTGAGCCTTTTGATTCATCGCTCTATTATCTAAATCAAGTGGTATAAGTGGAAGCAAAATATTTTCTTTTACACTCAAATCCTCCAGAAGATTAAACTTTTGAAAGATAAATCCTATATTTTCTCTTCTAAAATCTGTTGCAAAGTTATCAGGAAGTTTTGATATAACTTCTTCTTTAACTACAACTTTTCCAAAAGTAGGCTTTAAAAATCCAGCTATAAGAGAAAGGAGTGTACTTTTTCCACTTCCACTAGCTCCCATAAGTAGTACTACTTCACCCTTTTTTATCTCAAAACTAATATCCCTTAATGCTATCACCTCTTTGGAACTATTTTTATTATAAACCTTTGTTACATTTTCTACTACTATTTCATTCATCGTAAAGACTCCTCAACTTCAATAGTTGATGCTCTCCAAGTAGGAATAATAGTTGCTGCTAAATACAACGGAACAGTCACCAAAAAAACACTAACCATCAATCCAATATCAAAAATAGGTATAAGTTCAAACTTTGGTTTTAGCACACTATACCCCATAAAAAGTTCTTTTAAAATTGGGGCTTGCAGGATATATACAAAAAAGTAAGCAACTACCAAAGCTAAAAAATATGAAAAAAATGAAATCAAAAATGACTCCAAAAATTTTAACTTCAAAATATCTTCTATCTGCCAACCAACAGCCTTTAATATTCCTATCTCTTTTGTTTGCTCTTTTGACACTGAACTTGCCTTTTCAAAAACAAGTATAAAAAATGCTAAAAATGCACTCAAAAATAGAGCTAAAAATAATCCACTCTTATAATCAAATATATTTTGATAAGAAACTTTTATATCATTTTTACTTAGAACTCTACAATCAGGATATAAGTACTTGATTTTTTGTTTAACAGTTTCTACCTCCAAAGGATTTGAAACTTTTACTACAAAATCACTTATTTCATCTTTTTTCAAACCAAAAATCTCTCTAGCTAGTGATATAGGTAAAAGAATTGTATCAGAACTTTCTAATTCACTACTAGCTTTAAAAGTAGCTTTTATCTTTACATTTAAAAACTTTCCATTTGGTTTTACAAAATTAAACTCATCATGATAAAAACTTTTATCTAGTATTCTTTTTACTCCCTGCCCAACAATCATAAAATTTTTTTGCTTTATATCATAAAATTTTTCAATAACATCTGAGTAACTTTTTTTGAAACTATCCATACTAAAATCAAGTCCAACTAAACTAAAGTTCGCCCCTGCATTTTGAAAATAATAATACCCCCAAACTCTGGGACTTACACTCTCAACTCCTACGATATCAGCTATCTTATAAAGCCTATCTGACTTCATATTTTCTATCCTACCACCAACCATCTTTTGTACAAATATTGAAGGTAAACTCTCTAAAGTAGTATCTAATTCTTTTTTTATAGACTTTGAAATTAGCAAAACAGAAAAAATAGTAAATATAATGCTAAAAAATATAAAGAATATTGATATATTTTTCCAAAATCTTCTTTTTAGTGAAGTAATCGCGAAATCTAGTATCTTAATATTCATAATCATCTTCTAGGGGAATATACAAAATCACTAGGAAAGTATGCTAAAAGTGAAGAAGATAGACTAAAACTATCTCCAACACTTGCTAAACTTCTATGCCTAATATAAAAAGCTTCATTGCAAAGTGCAAGATCTGGCATTGTTAAAAGTTTAACAGTTTTTCTTTTTATATCCAAATTTATATCCCTTTGGTTTAGATATACAACCTCAAATAGTGTTGACAAAAAAAGTAATATTACAAAAATTGATAAATATTTTAAATTATTACTCAAAGTTTTCCTACTACCTCTTTTGTTATATCACTATATTTTAAAATTTTTCTTCCATTATGGTCATTTAAAAAACTCTTTGCTTCACTTTTACTTTCAAATGGTATTAACTCATTTCCCATAGGTCCTAAAACACTACTACCAAGCACAAAAAATGCACTCTTGGCATTTATCGCTTTTTGTTGATAATAATCACTTACTAAAATATCTTTCATAGCTACTTTTTTAGATAAAATATACTTAAACATATCTTTTGCTCCATCAAAGTATAGTTTTTTACCATCATTTAAAACTATTTCAGCAGCCCATCTTGGAAATTTTGATACAAACATACCACAAACAGGACATTTTGCATCTTTTGGTACTGATATTTTAGCACCTTTTGTTTTATCTTTTGCCCCTTTTATATAAAGAGCTAACATTTGAAGTTTTTTCCCTTTCACATCACCACAAACCTTACTGCTTAGAAGGTAACTTTTAAGCTCTCCAATAGTAGCAAATCTGCTTCCATCTACATCACTTTTACACATTTTTTTATAAATCATCTTTCCTTTTGGAAAAATCATCATCTTCTTTTTCATTTTAAGCATCATCATATCGGCTTTAAGGTTTTTCTTTGCTAACTCAAATGCTTCTTTAAAACTAACTATTTTCCCACCAAATTCTTTTTGAAAAGCTTTTGCATCGACCTCTTTAGCAAATGCTACTTTACTAACTTTGCTCATAGTCCCTTTTACTTTACTTCCAACTACATAAAAAGCCTTATTTACATCTATAAGTTTTCCACTTTTTGCATCAGCAACCAAAATCTCTTTTATCTTATCCTTTATCTTTGGGTAATCAACAACCAAACATCTGATACTACAATACTGCCTTACCGAACCATCTTTTAACTTCACAGCATGACTTGTTTTATAAAACATCTTCAAACTCATACCACAAACATGACACCACATTTTCGCTTTACCACTCTGTAAAAGAGTAGGATTTTTACTCATTTTTGAAAAATTTTTTGCACTTGCTTGCAAACCTAAAACTGTAACTAAAACTAAAAATAGCTTAAATATCTTCATGAAAGTATCCTTATTTATTTTTTTTTATAGTATAAAATTTGTGTTAAGTAATTGTTAAATAAAGCCTATCATGTTAATATTTACAATATAAATACCCCCCATAGGAGTTACAAATGCAAGACTATATACTCTATTCACTTATAACTATTTTACTATCTACTCTCTTTTCTATGGGTGGAGCGGGAGCTGGTGTAGCTCTTATCCCTATCTTTAATTTTTTAGGACTTGGATTTACCGTTGCAAAAGCAGTTGGCCTTTTTGCAGGAGCTTCTACAACTATCACTTCAAGCATTATGAATATAAAAAGAAAAGTAGTTGACTATAAGTTTGTATTTCCTATCGCTATAACTATGCTTATATTTGCACCACTTGGAGCATATAGTAGTAATTACATAGATGAAAAAATAGTAAAGTTTTTCTATATGATTATGCTTTTTTACTCTGCAACTATGATGATGTTTGGCAAAAAAAAGGCTCTTTTTGATTTTAAGTCAAAATATACTCTTTTTATAGTCGGTGGAGTTGTCGGTTTTTTATCAGGACTTTTGGGAGTTGGTGGAGGAAATATCTTGATCCCTCTTTTAGCACTTTTAGGATATGAACCTAAAAAAGTAGCGGTTGCAGTTAGTTTTGTCGTACCATTTTCAGCTCTTGGTTCATTTTTTACTTATGCTACTTATGTACCACTTGATTTTATCATGCTATTTGTTGTTTCTATCTCAGCGATTGTAGGAGGATATATAGGAAACTATATGATGCACTTTAAACTAAAGCAAAACCATATCAAAAAGATTATGGCTTTACTTTTATACCTTTTAGCCCTAAAGCTACTTTGGCACTTTATTTAGATTTAACAATATCTACAACAAAAGCACCTCTAAAGTCACCTTTTTTATAGTCAACTGCTTTATCATTAGGATATTTTTCTTTTATTAGTTTGTATGCTTCTTTATCTCTAACTTGCTTACTTCCATGACAGACTAAACAAACATCTTTATTTATAAAGATTGGTTTATAAACTTTATAAGAGTTTTTAGAAACCTCTTTTACTATCATCTTAGGTATCTCTTTTTTAGCTTCAACATCACTTTGTATCTG
Organism: Campylobacterales bacterium; assembly: GCA_027055005.1. Lineage (GTDB taxonomy): Bacteria > Campylobacterota > Campylobacteria > Campylobacterales > QNZT01 > SZUA-1377. The sequence goes on along the minus strand of JALUNR010000059.1, from coordinate 5,411 downwards.
TTTTAGTACTTTTTCTTCATCAATGCTTGGCTTATTTGCAGGATTTCTATATTTTAGTGATACTCTTTTTACGGTAATCCCTTTTGGATAACTATCATTTACTTTTTTTTCAATCTCTGAAGCATTTTGCAAACAAAAACTTGCTGCTTGTAAAACTCCTCCTGCCTTTAAGTTTTTTTTCATATTAGTTTTCAAAGCTTTACCCATCTTCATGATAGCGATTTTAGCCTCTTGTTTTATCTCTTTGTTACTATCCGCGATTAAAAGCGAACTACTTGTTATCAATGCTACAGATAATATTATCTTCTTCATCATTTCTCCTAAAAATATATGTTAAATTCTTATAAAAAGTTCATTATATGAAAAATTTATAAATAATGGTTTATGCCCCTTTTTTGATAGAACTGTTAAGCAACATCGCAAATAAAATTGCCACAAATGCTAAAACTGCAGCTATTTCATAAGTCAAATCCAAACCTAAACTATCACCAAATTTTCCCATAATAAGTACTACTATAGAGCTGATACTAAAATTTATACTCATATAAACACTATTTATAAAAGTAGGCATTTTTGTATCTAGTTCATGAATAACAGAGAGCATTATAGGTCCATTAGCAAACATGAAGATACCTAAAAGTGCCAAGAGTGGAAAAACTGTATAAACAGTTGTGCAAAAAAGAAAAACACTCATAGTAATTGCTGCACCACTTGACATATATACAAGTGTTTTTTGTCGTCCTATTTTATCTGAAATATTACCAGAAAGAAAAGTCCCAATAACTCCAAAAAACTGTAAAACTGAAAGTGCAATACTAGAGTGCCACAATGAAAATCCATGTCCGGTGAGATAGACAACAAGATAAAGAGTTACTGCCATTTTCATAGCTGATTGAAAAAACATAAATCCAGCCATAGTTGTAAAAAGAGGTAAAAATCGTTTTACCTCTACTAAAGCTTCCCCTTTTTTTACTTTTTTTGTAACCTTTGTTTGTACAAATCGGAAATCTTTAAGTTTATAATACAAAATCAATGAAGCAATTACTCCAAAAGGAATAATCCTCCAAGTTCCCTCAAGCCCCCACAAAGAGACTCCCCCTGTGATAATCAAAGGACCAATAGTTCGAGCCATTTCACCACCTACCATATAGTAACTCATAGCTCGTCCTAGTTTTTCTCCAGCTGCCTCTTTTATCATTCCAGGACTTGGTATATGAAAAATCGTAGAAGCAATACCTGCAATAACAAGTAAAACCAATAACAGAGCATAAGAAGAAGTAACTCCAAGTAAAGACATAGCTATAGCAGTAATCGCAGGAGCTAAAATAACAAAATATCTAGCATCACTTCTCTGAGCTAAAAGTCCAAAAAATGGGTTTAAAAGAGAAGGAATCTTTCTAGCAATATCCAAAAAAGCACTCATGACAAGACTCATACCAAGCTTTTCTATAAGAAGTGGTAAAAGAGGTGCCAAAAAAGCCGAATAAGTATCCTGTACCAAATGGGCTAAAGAAACTGTTAAAATAATATCTTTTTTTTGTTTTTTCAAATACTTTACCACTGCTTTTGTAATTTATTTTGTTTATAAGCTTCATAAGCTTCTTTTACACTCATATCTCCTGCACCAATATAAAAATCAATGCCACTCGCTTTTAAAATTTTCAATGCCTTTTCACCTGCTCCATTATCTGTTATTACGACATTAGCTCCTGCATTTATCATCTTTTTAGATGATTTTCCACCGACACCATGCTCCATCTCTTTACTATCACTATTATCAATAACTTCTAACTTATCTGATTTTTCATCATAAACCAAAAACATCTCTGCTCTTCCAAATCTAGGATCCATTGGACTATCCCAAGTTTCACCTTTTGCTGTAAATACTATTTTCATTTTATATATCCTCCAAATAACTATTAACTATTTGTCAAGTTTCACCACATTGTACCAACTCATTTTGATTTGAGCTGTAATTTGACAATTTTCATCAAATTCAACTATCGGTTTTGCCCTACTCATAGCTTTTGTAAAATTTTCATCATAAGCTAAAGATGCCAATAGTTGTATATCTTCACTCAAAAGATACTCTCTAATCTGATTTGTAATCTTCATATTTAAATCATATTTGTTAATAACACAAACAGATTTAAGATTAAAACTTTTTGTTAATTCATGCACCCTTTTTAAATCATGAAAACCTGAAACTGTAGCTTCTGTTACAAGTACAACAAGATTTGCTCCACTCAAACTTGATATGACAGGACAGCCAATCCCCGGACTCCCATCAGTGATAACATACTTTTTGCCCTCTTTTAAAGCTAACTCTTTAGCTATCTGTTTAACTTTAGAGACTAATTTCCCACTGTTTTCTGCTCCAAAACCAAGTTTAGCATGTACCATTTTTGAGCCATTTTTTATATTTGAAATAAAAATATCTCCTGCTTTTTGTGTTACCATTTCTATAGCATCACTAGGACATATACGACTACAATAATAACATCCTTCACAAGAAATTGGATCAACTTCATGATAATCTCTTCTTTTTATGATAGCATCAAAACGACATACATCAAAACACTTACCACAGTTAGTACATAAATCTGGGTCAATAACTGCTATCTCACCACTATAAAAATCCCTTTGCTCTTTAAAATCAGCATCAAGAAGAAGATGCATATTTGCTGCATCCACATCACAATCACAAACAATAGCCTCATTCTTCGTTAAATAAGATAGTGATGCACTTATACTTGTTTTACCTGTACCACCTTTACCAGAGATTACTACAATTTCTCTCATTTTAAACCTCCAATAAAAGTGATAATTTCATCTAAAGAGTTCTTAAAATGCTCAATTTTTTCATAAATCAATTCTCCATTAGAGTAAAGTTTTGCTACTTCTTTATCATTTTTAATTTTTGTGATAATAGGAATACTTTTATCTTGACAATATCTTTCAACCCTATCATCACCTATACCATAACGATTTATAACTACTCCCATTTTTTTGTTTAAAACTTTCATGGTTTCAACTGCCAGTTTTAAATCATTTAATCCAAATGGAGTTGCTTCAGTAATCAAAATAACAAAATCACTATAACGACTAGCCTCTATAACAGGACATGAAGTTCCAGGAGGTGCATCATAAATTTTTAGGGTATTTGAAAACTTTTCATTTACATATTTAATCGTTTGAGCTATAAGAGGTATAGCCATCTCTTGCCCCAAATCCAATCTTCCCTCAACCATTGAAAATAGTTTACTTTGATACTCATTTATAATCCCTATCTTAGTAGGAACCATAGGAAGTGAAGATGTCGGACATAGCTCACTACAAGCATAACAACTATGACAAAGCTCACCAAATACCCTAATCTCTTCAGGTAGTTGCAAAATAGCATTAAAATTACAAACCTCTTCACACTTGCCACATAAAGTACAATCAGTTGCATCCCATTTTGGTATCATTTTATTTGATACTTTTGAATATACCAGTTTTGCATCCAAAAACAAAGCACTGTTTGGCTCTTCAACATCCAAATCAACTAAAACTACTTTTTCCCCAAGTGATGCCAAATAAGAGGTCAGATTGGATGAGAGAGTAGTTTTTCCTGTCCCACCCTTTCCGCTTGCTATGGTTATTTTCATTTATTTTTCTTGATTTTCTTTATTATTACCTTGCCCCATATCTTGACCACTTCCATCTCTTAGTCCCATTCTTCTGCCTTGTCCTTGACCTTGACAACTTCCATCTCGCAGTCTCATACCATAACCTTTACCTTGTCCACGACCACTTCTTTGACTATTTCCTAATCCTCTACCTAATCCTTTTCCTCTTCCAAACATTGCTAATCCTTTTATTAAAAATTTATGTTCATAAAAGACTTTTGAACATATGTTCAAAATTATAACACATAAATATTCATATGTCAACTATTTTTAAATTATTTTTTAACATATGTTATAAATTTATCTTTTTCTATCTCTTTTGAGTAAACTTCAAAACCTTTCTTTTCAAACTCTTCTATAAGTGGCTCAGGTTTAAAATCAGACTCTATTGCAAGAATTTCTCCATCTTCAAAATTTTTCAAAATATTAAAAGATTTTGCCAAAGGATTATCTCCACTATCTAAGAGTTTATTTGCATTGATACTTTGCTTTGGAGTTTTTTTTATCCAATCAGGGATACTTTTTTGCTCAATCTTATCACTATTTTCTACCTTAATAGGCTTTTGTCCAACAGCTTCTCTAAGTTGGTTTAACAAATCTCCAGCATCCATTCCACCTACCATTGCAGCTTGTTTTACACTTGCTACTTTTGCTAAAGTTCGGCGAAGTATTGGATTGTTTAACTTTTTAAACTTTGGATTGATTTTGATAAGAATATCCTTCATTCCCTCATAATCATTTAACAACTCTGAAACTTTTGTTTCTAATGTAATCTCTTTCATGTCTTTCTCCTTCTATATAAATCTCTCATCAGATCTCTTTTCACTAACTTCATCTTTATTTGATTTCATCCAGCCACTTCTGGGTGTTCCTTCTATCTTATCAAAATTTTCAATATATGGTTTAATATCTAAAAGAGGTGTACCATCAACAATATCAACCCCTTTGATAGTAACTATATTTTCCTCTACCTTTACCAACTCTACTACTGATAATCCTATACTATTAGGGTGCATAGGAGTTCTAGTAGAAAAGACTCCTCTTGGGGTATTCGTTTTATCATTAAAAGGAATCACACTTAGTTTTGGCTCTTTTACTTTATGAAAATAATAAATAAGATAAACATGACTAAAACCATCTAAATCTTTAAGTCCATCTTGATACTCTTTTTTAAACTCAATAGTTGCAAAAACATTTTTTGCACCTTTTGGTTGAACCGGCATATTAACCAAATCACAAAATGGAGAACGAATAGTTGCTATCTGTTTTAAAGTAATAGTCATTTAATTTTTTCCTTCATAGGAGTGTTTATCCTTTATATTCATAATAATTGCTTTTTGATAAAGAAGGGCATCAGAAATTTTTTTATGAGCATTTTCCAAAATTCTTGAAAAAGTTGTTCTTGAAATCCCCATCTGTTCAGCACACTCTTGCTGATAAAGTCCTTCAAAATCACTCAAACGAATCGCTTCCATTTCATCATCATCTAATAAAATCTTTTCAAGTTCTCTTCCTCTAACTCCACAAGGCTTAAAGCAAACTTTACTATGATCCTTTGTTATAATTCTTTCAATCTTTTTACGACCTAACTGCCTCATTTGTCCCCACTTTTCATTAAACTTAAATCAATATGCACATATGTTCAAAATTATACTAAAAAGAAAATTAAAAGTTTTAATATTTTTTATAAGAAGTATCTCTGATTTTTAAAAATGAAGAAGAATGGCTCCGGATGCTGGA
>JALUNR010000058.1 GCA_027055005.1 Campylobacterales bacterium | reverse complement strand
AAGTCTTAACCTAAACCTTTTAGATATCTGTTAACTAGACAGATGATAAGGGATGTATGTTCTAACAAAAGAAGTATAGCAAAGCAAAAATAACATGCCAAAATTGAAGAGTTCCCAAATCCGTAAATAGAAAAATAATAAGTCTACTATACTACAATATGTTCGTTTGAATTATTACTCTTTAGTTGGGATTGGTATTAGTTATGTGTTATTTTATAAGCTGAAAATTGTATAATAAATAAAAATAAATTTTGGATTTGAATGCTAATAGATAACGAAAATAAAAATAAAAAAGTACATGAATGGCTAAGTGATTATGCCGAAGATGGTACATTAGACATTGTAACAGGTTACTTTACCGTTGGAGCCTTAGGATTTTTATCTCAAATTACAAACGATAAAATCAAAAAGTATAGATTTGTTTTAGGCGATATAGTAAGTACACAACAATTACAAAGTCACACCATAGATTTGTTAAATGAAAATATAAGTATAGAAGCCTCTTTAAAACTAAAAGGTATAGCGATAGAAGCTGTTAAGTTTTTAAAGCAATCAAAAGTAGAAGCTAAAACACTTGAACCAAACTTTTGCCATGCGAAAGCCTATATTTTTGACACTAACAAAGATAATGATAAAAACTTCTTAATGGGTAGCTCAAACCTTACAGAAGCTGGAATAGGTTTAAAACATACAAATAACATAGAACTAAATATTGCTGAGACGGGTAACAACTATGAATTTCAACATATATTAGAATGGTTTAATGAGCTTTGGACTAAACCACAAGCACACTATAAAAAAACAATACTAGATGATAATGGAAAAGCCAAACAGGTAGATTTTAAAAAATATTTGATAGAACAGATAGAAAAAATATTTATAGAGTATAGTCCTAAAGAGTTATATTTTAAAGTGTTATTTGAACTGTTTGGAGAGGAACTTTTAAAAGAACAAAATGACCCAAAATTTAAGCGTGATATGGTAAAACTTAAAAATACCGTTATATATAACACACTTTATGATTTTCAAAAAGATGGAGTACGAACTCTTATAAGTACATTGGACAAATATAATGGTGCAATACTAGCAGATGCAGTTGGTTTAGGTAAGACTTGGAGTGCATTAGCAGTTATGAAGCACTACCAAAAAAGTCGAGAAGTTATACTTTTATGCCCTAAAAAACTGCAAAACAATTGGACACAGTACTTAAAAGATGCAAACTCAAAATTTGAGAATGATGAGCTAGATTATAAAGTTAGGTTTCATACAGATTTGTTTGAGAATAGGCTTGAAAAAGATCATAGAACTATAAAAGGATATTTCCAAAGTGATAAAGATAAACTCATAGTCATTGATGAGAGTCACAATCTAAGAAATGCAAAGTCAAACAGATATAAATTTTTGATAGATACACTCATAAAACAAGATCATAACCTAAAAGTTCTTTTACTCTCAGCAACTCCCATAAACAACTCTCTTAACGATATAAAAAATCAATTTAGTTTACTCGTCAAAGATGATGACCACGGTTTTGAAGATACTCTTGATATAAAAAGTTTAAGTTATACCTTTAGAACTGCTCAAAATGAATTTAACAAATGGATTGAAAATGATGATAAAAAAATATCTCATTTTATACAAAAACTATCACCTGATTTTGTAAAATTAACTGATTCACTTATAGTATCAAGAACTAGAAAGATGATAAAAAATTTAGATTTTCCAAAAAAACTACAGCCAAGAAATGAGTTTGAAGCACCTTGTAATATAGGAAACTTTAGTACATTTGAAGAACTTATGGAAAAATTACCTCCAAAACTAACAGCATATAAACCTGCTTACTATTTAAAAGAAAATACAACTGATGATAAGACTAAAGATGAAAAGCAAAGAGATCAAGCTTTAGTAAAAATGATATATATGCTTTTGTATAAAAGGTTTGAGTCATCTTGGCACTCTTTTTATGAAACAATTGTAAGAATAAATTCCTATCATCGAAGTATTTATGACAAGGCACTCTTATATAAAAAAAGTAAAGATGATTTTGTCATAACACAAGATGTAGATACAACTAATAGTGATGAGATATTTGATGATTTAGTTGTAGGTAAAAGAGAGATAAAACTCTCAGATATAGATGCTAATAGAAAGTTTGACACATTTGTATCTGATTTAAAAGAAGATTTGGACGCGATGAAGTATCTCATAAAAAATCTAAAACATTTTGCACTTGGTGTATCTATGGAAATAACAGAGGACTCAAAAGATACAAAACTTAAAAAACTTATAGAAATAATAAATGATAAAAAAGAGTCTAAAACTAAAAAAATGATTATATTTACAGCATATACAGATACTGCAGATTATATTTTTAATGAGTTACAAAAGAGAGGTGTAAAAAAAATAGCACTAGTTCATGGTGGCACTAAGAACTATGAAAGTATATTGCAAAGGTTTGCCCCATATACTAAGCTTTATAAAGAAAAACAATTTAATAATTTTAATGGTTCTTCTTATGGAACATGGAGAAAATGGATAGCTACAAATGATGCAGATATACAAACTCTGCTAGATAATCCCGTAGATATACTTATAGCTACAGATGTTCTTAGTGAGGGGCAGAACCTACAAGATGCAGATATGGTTGTAAACTATGATATTCACTGGAATCCTGTAAGACTTATACAGCGAATGGGTAGAATAGATAGAATTGGTTCACCAAATAAAACTATTCAAGGAGTGAACTTTTGGCCTACTGATGATATAAAAGGCTATTTGGATTTACAGTCAATCATAGAAAATAGAATGGCTACAATGTCCATAGTAGGAACGGAGTTTGATAAAAATCTTACAGATAAGCTAAAAGGTATGACAGAAGATAAACTTTTAGAGCAGAGTCAAACAGATAAAATGTTAAAAAAGTTAGATGTCTCTTGGGATGATATAGAAGATTCAGACAATGCCTTGGGTTATAGTGATTTGTCTTTAGAACAGTTTCGAGTTGATTTGTTTGAAGAGATGCAAAAGAAAAATGATTTTTATATGAATATACCAAAGGGAGTATTTACAGGTTTTATAAAAGATGAAACGGCTGAGACAAGTATAGAACTTGTAGCACTTTTAAAAAATAGAAAAAATGATGAACTAGAACTTATTTACATAGATAAAAGTGGCAAAACATTAGCAAAAAATCATAAAGAGGCATTAGAGTTTTTAGCTATATATAAAAACAATACAAGAGAAGTGCCACCAAGTATAGAAAAAGGCAATACTACAGATATAAGAGAACTTCAAGAGATGCTTTATACTTGGATAAAATCTTTATCTTCAAATGATGGAAACGCAGGAACAAAAACGGTGGATGCTCTTAATAGCTTAAAAATAGGAAAAAAAGAGGTAATACAAAAGATGAAAAAAAATCAAACTGTTGAAGAAGAGTTTGATATAGATAATTATGATTTAATAGTTTGGTTTGTGGTAAAATAGTATGCATAAAAAAAGCGACTAACTAGAAAGCTAACCGCCGATTGGAATGCACCAACCCATTTATGAGAGTATTGTAT
>JALUNR010000057.1 GCA_027055005.1 Campylobacterales bacterium | reverse complement strand
AGTATTACCATTTATAAGACCTATAAAATAATTTTGAAAAGCTTTTTGAGATATTTTATCATTATCTAGTGGAGATACCCATCCACCATTATCACTTTCTATTGAAACATCATTAGAAGACACAGGCGTATCTGGAGTTATCACCTCATCAGTAGTAATCGCATTAGGGTTTTGCTCCTCTATCCACCCTGCACTTAGTACAGACACTAAACTAGCACTTAGTATAAACAATTTTATAATTTTCATAATACACACCTTTTGAAATATCATTTTATTCTATTTAGCTAAATTAATTCTTAAAATAACAAAGGAATGGCTTTAAAAATGGGTATTTAGATATATTTAGAAGTACCCTAAACCAAATCACAAACTATCATGATATAATTTCTCCTAATTAGATTTTAAAATAGGAATAAATATGAAACTTGGAGTAAATATAGACCATATAGCAGTGCTAAGAGAAGCCAGACAAGTAAATGATCCAGACCCTCTACAAGCAATATACATAGCAAAAGAAGCTGGAGCAGACCAAATAACAATCCACCTAAGAGAGGACAGAAGACATATAAATGAGTGGGATGTAAAAAGGATTTTAGAAAACTCTCCACTTTCTGTAAATATCGAGTGCTCCATAGACCCTGATATAGTGGAGTTTTTAGCTGATGCTAGACCTCATAGAGTTACAATAGTACCAGAGAAGAGAGAGGAACTTACAACTGAAGGAGGATTAAATCTAGAATCAATCTACGATAGACTTGATAGTGTAGTTCACTTTTTTAAAGCAAGAGAGATAGAAGTTTCACTCTTTATAGACCCAACCAAAGAGGCTATAAAATCAAGTAAAATCTTAGGAGTTGAGTGGATAGAACTTCACACCGGAGAGTATGCAAACCTTTATAACTCTCTTTACTCAAACCTCTCTCATACTCCTCACTCCATTGATGAGCTAAGAACAAGTAGAAAAAACCTATCCAAAGCACTAACTCAAAGTTTAAAAAATATCAAAGAGTGCTCAAACTTGGCAAAAGATGAATATGGACTAAAAGTAGCAGCAGGACATGGATTAAATTATCAAAATGTAGAAAACATAGCAAATATAAAAGATATAGAAGAGTTAAACATAGGTCAAAGTATCATCGCTAGAAGTGTTTACACAGGATTAAAAACTGCTATAACAGATATGAAAGAGTTGCTAAAGTGAAAACTATCGCTATAAGCTTAGGAGATATAAATGGTATAGGATTAGAACTTGCTTTGAATTCTCATAAACAGGTAAAAAAGCTATGCAATCCTTTGTATTTGATAAACAAAAAACTACTTCAAAGAGGAGCTAAACTTTTAAATAAAAATATTCCAAATGATTTTAAGATAGTAGAAGTTGGAAAAGATTTTAAAATAAAACCAGGAAAGGTGAGTAAAAAAAGTGGTAAATTTAGTTATAAAAGTTTTTTAAAGGCTGTAAATCTAGCAAAAAGTGAGGTCGATGCAATAACTACTCTACCTATAAATAAAGAAGCCTGGAATAAAGCTGGTATAAAAGAAGCAGGGCACACCTACCTACTTGATAAAATCTTTAAAAAAGAAGCTATTATGATGATAGGATGTGATAAACTTTTCACCCTACTTTTTACTCATCATATTCCACTAAAAAAAGTATCCAAAAAAATAAAAACAAAAAAACTGCTTTCATTTTTACTAAATAGCTACAACTCCCTAAAAGTGGAAAAGATCGGAGTTTTAGGATTAAACCCTCATGCTGGAGATGGAGGAGTTTTGGGAAATGAAGAAAAAAAGATAAAAAAAGCCATCAAAAAAGCAAATAAAATTTTAGGTAAAAATATTTTCATAGGTCCTTTAGTTCCTGATACTGCCTTTACCCCTATGATGAGAAAAGAGATACAACACTTTGTCTGTATGTACCACGACCAAGGACTAATAGCGACTAAAAGCCTATACTTTGAAGAGAGCATAAATGTAAGCCTAAACCTACCGATAATAAGAACTTCAGTAGATCACGGAACTGCTTACGATATAGCTTACAGAGATAAAAATCCATCAAATGTTAGTTATATAAATGCTATAAAAGAGGCTGTTAGGTTAGCTTAGAGATAAACTAACTAATCTATTCTAAGAAGTTTAGAAAAACCCTCTTTATATCTTTTGCATAACTACCCATTATACCCAAAAATTTAAAGCCTTCATCAGAATATCTCCTTTTGCTAACTTTAGATTTGATAATAATTCATATAATTTTTGCTATAATCAAAAAAAACAGGAAATACTTAAATGGAAAATCTTACATATTTAAGAAAAAGTATCGATAACATAGATAATGCGATTATCGCAATGTTAGCTGAACGATTTAAATTAACCCAAAAAGTAGGTATTTATAAAGCCCAAAACAATCTGCCTGCAGTTGATAATACAAGAGAAGAAGAGCAATACAACCGTATATACCAATTGGCAAAAGAGTACGGATTAAACCCTCAATTTGCAAAGAAATTTTTAGAAACAATAATAGAAGAGGTTGTAAAAAATCATAAAAAGATAGCTGACATAAGCTAAGGTGGACAAGGTTTAACTTTTAACTTTTAACTTTTTTTTACCCTAATCAAAACTAAATATAATAGCATTAATTATGCTCCCCATTCTGTTTCGATTAAGCTAATCTAAATAAAATATCAAAAAAATAAAAGGAAAGAAAATGAGAAGTGATATATGTGAACTATGTGGAAGTAGTAAAGATTTGAGTGTTTATGAACTAGTAAGTGGAGATGAGGAAAAGTCAGCAGTTGTTTGTGCTACTTGTAAAGGAATGATAGAAAATCCAGATACTTTAGAACCAAATCACTTTAGATGTCTTAGTGATAGTATGTGGAGTGAACAAATAGGTGTTCAAGCTCTTTCATATAGGATTTTAAAAAGAATCGATGAAGATTGGGCTAGAAGTTTAGTTGATATGATGTACCTTGAGGATTCGGTTCTTGAGTGGGCAGAAGATAGTAAGGGAAGTGATATAGTTCATAAAGATTCAAACGGTACAACTCTAAATGAGGGAGATACAGTAACTTTGATAAAAGACCTTGATGTTAAAGGTGCAGGATTTACGGCAAAAAGAGGAACTGCTGTTAGAAATATAAGACTTACAGATAATCCTGAACAAATAGAAGGAAAAGTAAACGGTGTTCAAATAGTTCTTTTAACAAAGTTTTTAAAAAAGGCTTAATTTGTTAACTTTATTCAAGATAAGAGGATTTACTCCTTATATCTTGATAATGTTTTTAAATGCTATGACTGACTTAGGTCATAAAATAGTTTTACAAAATACTATTTTCAAAGCATACTCAGGAAGTGAACTTATAGTTTTAACTGCAATAGTAAATGCTTTAATACTTTTACCATTTATTTTACTTTTTTATCCAGCTGGAAATATTTCCGATAAATACTCAAAAACAAAAGTTGTAAAATACTCAGCTCTTTTTGCCATTTTTATAACAAGTTTTATAACAATATCTTATAAAATAGGTGCCTTTTGGCTTGCATTTTTATTAACACTTATTTTAGCAGCCCAAAG
>JALUNR010000056.1 GCA_027055005.1 Campylobacterales bacterium | reverse complement strand
TCATTTTTAGCAAATGAAGTTGGAGACTTTGTTCCTTGGCATTTGAGTGCATTTCATGGAGATTATAAAATGAAAGAACATAAAAACACTACTCTTGATAGGCTTTTATTTGCAAAAGATATAGCCCTCAAAGCAGGACTAAAATATGTGTACTTAGGAAATATAGCATATCCTGCAGATACCTACTGTCCAAATTGCAAAGAACTTTTAATAGATAGAAGTGGATATAATGTTATAATAAACCGTCTTGAAGATGGCAAATGTCCAAATTGTAAAACAAGTATTGAAGGAGTATGGAAATGAGTAATAGAAAAGAGTCAGTAGCAGGATCTTTTTATCCAAACGATGCAAAACAAATAGAGAAAATGATAGAAGATTATAACAAAGTCATAGATACTCACTTAAAACAAAAAGAAGTTTTAAAGCTAAAACCATCTGCTATCATAGTTCCTCATGCAGGATACATTTACTCAGCTTTTACAGCAAACTTAGCTTATAGGATATTAACAAATTCTAATCCTAAAAGAGTTGTAGTTATCGGTCCTAGCCACAGAGTTTATTTAGAGGGAGTTTCTGCAAGTAATTATGATCATTATGAAACTCCATTTGGAAAATTAAAAATCGATAAAGAATTTATATCGATATTAGAAAAAGATTTTGGTGTAAAATTTATCCCTGAAGCTCACCACGAACATAGTACAGAGGTGCAAATGCCACTTATTGCTAGATACTTAAAAGATGTAGAAGTAGTTGAGTTAGTTTATGGCAAAGAAGATCCAAATCATCTAAGCTCCATCATAGGCTATTGTTTAGACCAAAAAGACACAGCAGTTGTGATAAGTACGGATTTGAGCCACTACTACTCACTAAAAGATGCTAAAAAATTGGACAACATTTGTATGGATGCAATAGTCCATCTAAACACAAAAAGACTTCATGAGGGCTGTGAAGCTTGTGGAAAATTAGGAGTTGAAGCTATGCTCTTAGTTGCTAAAAAAAGAAATCTTACTCCAAGACTGCTTGATTATAGAACTAGTGCAGATGCTAGTGGTGATGAGAGTAAAGTTGTAGGATACTTAAGTGTTGCCTTTATTTAAGAAAAAAACTGTATAGTACAACTTCCAAAAAAATACCAATCAGGAGGTCAAGATGGCTTTAGATTCGGCTAAAAAAGCAGAAATCATAAGTAAATTCGCAAGAGGTGAGAAAGATACAGGTTCTCCAGAAGTTCAAATAGCACTTTTAAGTGAGAGAATATCGTACTTAACAGAGCATTTAAAAACAAATAAAAAAGATCATAGCTCAAGACTAGGACTTTTAAAACTAGTAGGTCAAAGAAAAAGACTTATGAAGTACTTAAGAAACAGAGATTATACAAAATATGTAGAAGTTGTAAAAGCTCTTAATATAAGAGATAAATCAGTAGCATAAAAATAGGATAGAGTTTTTCTCTATCCTATATCCCTTTCAACAGAACCTCTTCTTATTTCATGGTCAATTTCCCATAGTTCATAACCATTCCAAACTTCTCTAGCTATTTTTTTAACATTCTTTATATATTTATCTTTTTTTATCCTTTTTTTAACATCTTTTCTTTTTTCAACCAATTTTTTACGACGAGGATGCTTGGCATGTTTTTTTTCAATAGGCAATTTTTCTGGAAGAGGAGTTGCATTAACCTCTTTTAAAAGTTCTACTACTTTATACATATCTTTAAAGACACCTTGCCCATAAAGATATCTTTCAGCTTCTAACATAAGAAAAACTATATCATGACCGGCAACAGGTTTTATCTTTTTTACAGCTAAGTTTATAGCACCAAAGTCTTTTTTAGGATAAGCTTTAGCTACTTTTGACCAATTAGCAGCCAAAACTTTATACTTTTTCCACTCTTTATACTTTTTCCAAATTAACCGTATTCCAAATATCAAATAAATCAAAATAACTATATCATAAATCATAACTTATATTCATCTCCAAAAATATTCATTATCATATCTGACATACAAAATTTAGTTAATTTCTCATCAAATCCTAAATAATATGGCAACTGTTCAAATAAAAAGTAAACTAATAATAAAAATGGATAACTCACTTTTGAAGCCCAAATAAAACCTTTTAAAGTAAACTGTTTTCTTATCCACTTTATAGCAAAACGGCTTCCACTCATAGCTAAAACACCTTCAAATGCAACCAAAAAACCTAAAACTATATATGTTAGAAGTATAGCTAGAGTTATAAAATAAGTCCAAAAAATATAATCAAACATACCCTAAAGCCTTTTTTAGTTCTTCTTCTGTAAGTAACTTAACACCTAAGCTTTTAGCTTTTTCAAGCTTACTTCCTGCATTTTCTCCATATAACAAAAAGTCTGTCTTTTTAGAAACAGAGTTTGTAATCTTAGCTCCAAAACTCTCTAATATTGTCTTAAATTCATCTCTTGGTTTACTTAAAGTTCCAGTTATCACAACTGTTTTACCACTAAAGAGCGACTCTTTTATCTCTTTTTTTAGTGGTTCTTGCGGTTTTATCAAAAGTTTTAACTCTTCTACTAGCTGATGATTTACCCTAAAAAATTCAACAATCGACTCAGCCATTTCTTCACCAAAACCATCTATACTTAAAACTTCCTCTTTTGTTAATCCACTTAAATTTAAACCAAATTTTTCACAAAGCTTTTTACTAGCAACTTCTCCTATATGTTCGATTCCTAAAGAGTTTACAAATCTCCAACACTCTACTCCTTTTATAGCATTTATAGAATTTAAAAGATTTTGAGCTTTTTTCTCTTTAAAACCATCAAGTTCTAAAAGTTTTTCATAACTCAAACTAAAAATATCAAGTAAAGATTTAACTAAACCACTTCTATATAACTGTTCAACTATTTTTTCACCCAAACCATCTATATTTAAACATTTTTTAGATGCAAAATATTTTATAGAGTTTATAACCCTCGCTGGACATTCAAGATTTTGACATTTTATCAGTATTCCCTCATCTAAAAGTTCACTTCCACACTCAGGACAAAAAGTAGGTCGTTTTACTTCCACTTCATCTCCATTCCTATACTGTGGTAAAACTTTTGTTATTTTTGGTATTACATCTCCACTTCTTATTATGATAACTTTGTCACCTATCTTTATATCTAACCTTTTTATCTCATCAAAGTTATGTAAAGTTGCTCTTTCAACTACTGCACCTTCTATATTTACAGGTTCTACAACTGCCACTGGAGTTATCACACCAGTTCTTCCAACTTGAGCAATTATATCTTTTATCGTAGTAGTTTTTTCAACAGCTGGAAATTTGTATGCAACCATCCATCTAGGATACTTTACAGTATATCCCAAACTCTCTTCTTTTGCTACTTCATCAACTTTGACAACCATCCCATCAAGCATAATAGGATAACTCTCTCGTAGTTTCACTATTTTTTCATAAACTTCTTGTATCTCTTTTGTAGTTACACATATTTGCATAAATGGTGGAGATTTAAATCCAATATCATAAATAAACTTCATTTTTTTTGAGTGTAAATCAAATTTAAGTGAGTTTTCACCTATTCCCCAAGGCATAAAAACAAGATTTCTACTTGCAGTTATAGATGGGTCAAGTTGCCTTAAACTTCCACTAGCTGCATTTCTTGGGTTTGCAAATAGACTTTCTTCCTTTTTTGCTCTTTGCATATTTAATCTCTCAAATTCTTTAAAACTTAAAAGCACTTCTCCTCTTATCTCAATAAGTTCATGATAGTCTATCGAAAGAGGTATGCTTTTTATAGTCTTAGCATTGTTTGTAACATCTTCACCAACACTTCCATCACCTCTTGTAATAGCTTGTTTTAAATATCCATTTTCATAAATAAGATTTAAACTAGCCCCATCAAACTTAGGCTCACAAACAAAACTAACCTCTTCAAAACTTTTTTTTACCCTATCAACCCACTCTTCAAGCTCACTAAAATCAAATACATCCTCCATACTCCACATTCGTTTTATATGTTTTGCTTTAACAAATCCATCAAGCAACACATCCCCAACCCTGTTTGTAGGAGAATCTTCTAACTTTTCCAATGGATGAGTATCTTCATATCGCACTACTTCATGATATAACTTATCATACTCTTCATCACTAGCTTTAGGATTATCAAGCACATAATAACTATATGCCCAATCATTTAATATTTTTACTTTTTGTTTGTAATCTTGGTTATCTTTTATCATAAGAGTATTTTACTAAAATGAGGTTAAAAATGGTTAATCTCTCCAAAATTTAAGCAATTCTTCTTTACTTTCAATCCCTCTTTCTATCTGTATTTCATAAAGCTTATCAAGTATCTTTTTAAACTCAGGTGATGGTTGTAAACCCAACTCTATCAAATCCTTCCCCCTCACAAGAGCTTTTATAGGTTTATTTTTTACATTTAAACTTTTTGCTTTTTTTAAAAGCCACTCCCCTGCTATATAATCTTTAGTATCATCTCCTCTACCTAAGAAATCAGCTTTTGCAACTTTTACAAGTTCTTCTATATTTACTTTTGTTGCAAGTCTTCTAATAGCTCCTGATTTTGCTCCACCTTTATAAAAAGCAGTTGGTGCAAAATGATATCTAACTAATACCAAAACTTTTTGTATCAACTTTTTATCATCAGTAAGCCTTTTCAAAAATCCTTCTGCTATTTGCACCCCTACTTCTTCATGCCCCCTACTTCTGATCCTTCCATCAATAACTTTCGTACAACTAATCTTTCCCATATCATGACATAAAACTGCTAACTTCAAAACTAAATCTTTCTCTTTTAAAGCATCAATACTTAGCATTGTATGAGTAAAAACATCCCCCTCTGGATGAAAAATCATATCTTGTTCTAAGCCTATCAAATCATAAAGTTCAGGAAAATAACTCTGAAGTATCCCCAAATCTTTCATCAAATAAAACCCCAAAGAGGGTTTATCAGCTTTTAAAAGTAGTTTTTTAAACTCTTCAAAAACTCTCTCTTTTGGTAACTCTTCAAGCTGTTTTGTTTTAACTATATCGATGCAAAGTTTTTCTAAACTATCACTTAAACTAAACTCAAATCTTGCAACAAACTGTATTGCTCTATAAACTCTAAGAGAATCTTCTATAAAAGTATTTGCATCGACCTCTCTCAAAATCTTTCTTTTTATATCAGCTATTCCATCATATTCATCTATAAACTTTTTATTTTTTATATCATATCCGATAGCATTGATAGTAAAATCTCGCCGTCTAAAAGCTTCTTTATAAGTCAACTTTGCATCGACTTCCACTTCAAACCCTTTATGTCCAACTCCAACTTTCTTTTCTACTCTTGGCAATGAAAAATCAAACTCTATATCTTCTACTTTAAGTTTTAAAACTCCAAAACTTTTACCAACTATATTAACTATTCCAAACTCACTTAAAATTTTTTCTAAACTTTCAAGTGAATCTATCCCATAAACTTCAACATCAATATCTTTTGCACTGTGTTGTAGAAAAAAATCCCTAACACTTCCCCCTACAATAATAGCTCTTGCATCAAGATTATTTAATCTATTTGAAATATTTTTTAAAATCTTTGGTATTTCCATCTTTACTGTTTTCATAAAATCAGACTTGTTGCGGTATAAAAATATATCATAAATAGGCTTTAAAGGAGTGAGATTGTGCAAAACTTTTTTTGAGGCATAGCCGAAGCTATGGTGATGAAAAATTTTGTGCAAGATCACTCCTTTAAAGCCTACCACCTCGGGCTTTACACATTTGCTCATACTCTTTGAATTAGCTATGGCTAGCCCTGCATCATATTGCCTCGATTATGAGCAAATGTGTAAAGTTTATGACATATTTTTATACCGCAACAAGTCTATTATACTAAACTCTACTTCTACTATCTAATTTTATTAGAGTAAAATTTCCTAAAAAAACAGATATATCATTTACTTTACCAACAACTTCTATAAAGTTTTTTCCTTGTGAACTACTAAGTGCTTTTGCTTCAAATATTATTTCTTTTTGAGAAATTTCAACTTGAGATAAAAAATCCACATTAGAATTTATAGAAAAAATATTTGGTTCATTCACTGCAATTATAGCTGTAAAATTTGCACATTTATATATCTCTGCCTCAAAAATCATCTTATTATCATCATAAGTTTGAGTATTTTCCAAATTTAACTTAACTTTTGAACTATTTTTATCAAGTTCTAAAACTTCATAAAAATTGCTTTTTTTGACACTACTTAAAACTTTAAGATAATCTCTTTGTATTACTTCATCCATCTCTTTTCCTTTGTTTCCTTGACTAAACTACATCGGTAAACTAAAGAAAAAATTTAATCTACCGATATAATCACATAACACATAAAGGATACAAATGGAAGCAATACTGTTAAATAAAGAGATACTACTAGATGATGAAACCATCATAGTATCAGAAACAGACAAAACAGGTAAGATTATCTATGCAAATGAAGATTTTTGTAAAATCTGTGGTTATTCTAAAGATGAACTTATAGGAAAATCTCACAATATTGTACGACATCCAGATATGCCTAAAGCTGCATTTAAAGAATTATGGAAAACTATAAAAAGTGGAAAAAATTGGCAAGGAATAGTAAAAAATTTGGCAAAAGATGGTTCATACTATTGGGTTCATGCAAAAATTTATCCAACTTACAATATAAATGGTGATAGGATATATGTATCTGTTAGAGTAAAACCTACAACAGTAGAAATAGAATATGCACAAAATTTATATAAAACATTAGATTAGGAAATAAAATGTTCAATATATTTAACTCTAAAAATAAAAAAACCGAGAATGAAAATATACTTCTAATATTAGATAGAATAGATGACTTTATATCAAGAAAAACAAATAGTATAGACATATCAGATATAAGTTCAAAAATACAATCAAATGAAATTTTAAAAAAATTATTTCAAATATCAAAAAAGTTAGAACAAAAAACTGAAGATGATCTTGGACTAAATGGTAAAATGCTTATACTTTTAGAAAAAATGAGTGATGGTGATTTTAGTGATTATATAAATCTAAAAACTGATGACCCATACTTAAATTATTTTGCAAATAGTTTAAATAAAGCTACAAGAAAACTACATAGTAATTTTCTTAATATTGTTAAAATCTTAAAAGAATATGAAAATGGAAAATATATAAAAACAGTAGATACAAAAAATTTTAGAGATGGTGAGATAAAAGAGTTTTTAAAAGGTATAAACTCTTTAAAAGATTCCATAAGTAATATCTTAAAAAATAATCATAACTATGGCAAAAAACTAGAAACAACTTCAACAAAACTAAATCAAAATATGAAAAATATCGTTTTAGCTAGTGACAAACAATCAAAAATACTAGATGACATTACACATAAAATAACAGCTACGATGCATGATTTTGGTATCACCACAAACAATACAAAACAAATGCAAACTTCAAGCTATACTATAAAAAAATCAGCAAGTGAGGGATTAAAACAAGCAAATCTAACTATAAACTCTATGTCAGAAATAGATCAAGCAACAATAGCTATAACTGAAGCCATAGAAGTTATAGATCAAATAGCCTTTCAAACAAATATTTTAAGCTTAAATGCAGCAGTTGAAGCAGCAACGGCAGGAGAAGCTGGAAAAGGTTTTGCTGTTGTTGCAAGTGAAGTAAGAAATCTAGCTTCAAGAAGTGCAAATGCTGCAAAATCAATAAAAGAATTAGTTCAAAAAGCCAATGAAAAAACTAAAGAAGGTAAAGAAATTTCAACTAAAATGATAAATGGATACAACAAACTTATTGGAAATATTAATAATACAATACAACTTATAGATAAAACAACAGACTCATCCCAACAGCAACTTCAAGATATTAAAAATATCAATAAAATAGTTTTAAATCTCCAAAATGATACAAAAGATTTCACTGATATTGCACATAAAACAAATGAAATAAGTCTTGATTTAGATGAGATATCAAATAAAATTTTAGATATTACTCAAAAAACCGAGTTTAAAGAAAAGAAAAATTTATCTAATAAACAAAAAGAGTTAGAGTTAGCATAAGGCTTTAATATAAACTCTTTTTGGAGCTGGATAACCCTCAACAGTAAGCTCTGGGTTATCTTCATCTAAAAATTCACCCAAACTTTCACCATCTATCCAGTTAGTTTTTCTTTGTTCATCTAAGTTAGTCTTTTTTATCTCTAAAACTTCAACAGCACTAAATCCTGCTCTAAAACACCAGTTTTTTAAAGCATTTATAGTAGGAATAAAGAAAATATTTGGAATCTTAGAGTACCTTTGTTTAGGAGTAAGGCAAATCTCTTCATCTCCATCTATCATAAAAGTATCCAAAAAAAGTTCACCATCTTTGTTTAATGCTTTTTTTAAACTTTTTAAAGTGGATATAGGATCACTTCTATGATACAAAACTCCAAGACAAAAAATAGTATCAAATTTTACATCATATATATCCAAATGCTCAACCCCTAAAAGTTCATACACTATATCACTTTTCACAAAATAATTTATAAAATCAAATTGAGTTTTAAAAAGAGGGGATGGATCAAAACCTATAATTTTTGCAGGATTTTCTTTTAACATTCTAAACATATAGTAACCATTATTACACCCAATATCCCCAACAACTTTACCTTTTATGTTTATATATGGTTTTAAAAGATTATATTTAAAAAAACTTTGCCACTCACTATCAATAAAAAGTTCATCTATTTTAAAAGGTCCTTTTCTCCACGGTTTTAAAGATAAAGCAACATCTTTTATATAACTCTTTTGAAAATTATTAAATTTTCCTATTATCTCTATTTTATCATCAAAAGAAACCGATGCATCGATGTCTTTTGGAAGTTTTCTTAACATTTGCCTTAAAGGTTTTATATTTTTCCAAGACATCCATTTTTGTCGTTCACTTCTTAACTCATCTAAAGTATTATTTTTTATCATAACCAAACAACTCTTTTGTCTTCTTAATTATACATTTTGTATTTTTTTCAATACTTCTTTTAGTATGTGCTATATTTTCTTGCAATACCCTACCCTCCGTATCATAACAATCTTTATGATACTCTCCATTAGCATCATAATACTCTTTACACTTATCATAACTATATGTTGTAAGCCCTATATCTCGCTTTATATACAAACATCCACTTAAAAAAAATGGTAATATCAAAATTAATTTTTTCATTTAATCATTTTACAATATAATTTATAAAAAAGGTATTTTATGAAGTTTACTTTACTATTTTTATTTAGCCTTTCTCAGCTTATCGCACATGAATATTATTCAAAAGCCGAACCTGTTTTTCAATATACTATAAAAAGTGATATTAGTGGAAAAGTTATTTTTTGTGATGAGTTTAAAGAGGGCAAAAATTCTGATGGAAAACTGATTATAAAAATCGATGATAAAATCGATAAAATAGATTTAAATACAACAATAATAGAATATAACAATTTAAAAGATATGATTTTAATTTCAAGAAAACTCTACAAAATAGATAAAACAGCTTATGATAAGATAAAAGATTCAAAAACTTATTCTAAAAATCAAAAAGATATAAAACTAACTAAAATGCTCTCTTCTAAAACAAATCTTTTAAACCAAGAAAATACTCTTGCAAACATTTTTTTTAAAATCCAAACATTAAAAGATAAAATAAAGAAAAAAAATATCAAAATATCTAAAAAGTATTATATATACAAAATATATCCAAGAGCAGGAGATTTTGTAAACTTTGGAACTCCTCTTTTAGATATTGCTGATTTAAGCCATGCAAAATTGACTATTTTTGTAACAAATGAGGATTTAAAAAAGCTAAAAACTTCTCATATCCTTATAAATGATAAATCTATAAAGTATAAAATAGTTAAAATGTTAAAGATAGCAGATACTCAAAATATTTCTGGATATAAAGTTGAGTTAGTTATACCTGCACCGAAATTTTTTTCACAATTAGTAAAAATAGAGATAAAGTAAAGGATTTTTATGAGAACAACTTGCCCTCTTGATTGTTATGATGCATGTTCAGTTAAATACAATAAAAATAAATTAAAAGGCGATTGTGAACACCCTCTTACAAACGGTTATCTCTGCCCAAATCTAAATCAATATCTTAGTGAACCAAGAATACAAAATGCTAGATATAATGGTAAAAATATAACAAATGATGAAGCATTAAATATTTTATATGAAAAACTAAAAGAGTATGAAGATAAAAAAAGTTTATACTTTAAAGGAAGTGGAAACTTCGGATATATGCAAAATATAACAAAAGAGTTTTTTTCAAAATATGGCTCAACCTTTACAAGAGGAAATCTTTGTGATAGTGGTGGAGAAGCTGGAGTGATAGAGGGAAGAGGGAAAAACTACTCTCTTACTCCCTCACAGATAAAAAAATCAAAAGTAGTAGTTGTTTGGGGAAGAAATATAGACTCAACAAACTCACATATGTTAGAAATCATAAAAGATAAAATCCTTATAGTAATAGACCCTGTAAAAACAACTTTAGCAAAAAAAGCAGATATTCACCTCCAGATAAGACCTAGAAGTGATTTTCATCTAGCACTTTTGTTTTGTAGGTTTGCTTATATTGAACAGATGGAAGATGAAGAGTGGATAGCAAAACATGGAAGCGATTTTGACTACTTTTTAGACTTTTTTAGATCCTACACTATAAATCAACTCTTAGATTCAACCAAAGTTATTATAGAAGACTTTTTAACTGCTTTGATGCTAATCCAAGATACTCCAACTTCTTTTTTAGTAGGAAATGGCGTCCAAAAATACACAAATGCAAATGAAACCCTAAGAGCTATCGACTCCTTTGTAGCAATGCTTGGCTATTTTGGCAAAGAAGGTTGTGGAGTTGGCTTTTTAGGAAATTCTACTTTAGGATATGAGCTTCCTTTTTCAAACTATGATGTTAAAACTACCCCTATGGCAACCGTGGATTTTGGAGAGTTTGACTTAGTATTTATACAAGGAGCAAATCCAGCAAATCAAATGCCAAATACAAACAAAGTCATAGATGGACTTAAAAAAAGCAAGTTTGTAGTTTACTATGGACTTTTTGAAAATCAAACTTCAGCTTTAGCTGACTTAGTGATTCCTGCTGTAAACTTTTTAGCAAAACAAGATATCAGATTTTCTTATTCACACGAGTATGTAGGACTTATGCCAAAACTAAAAGAAGAAGAGTTTGGAGTAAGTGAATATAACTTAACAAAGTATCTATTAGCTAGATTTGATTATCAACCCTTAGAGCCTAAAGCAAAGTATATAGAAAAAATAGTTGAATCAAACTCAAACTTTGATAACCACTATATAACCTCTAGAAGTTATGATAGATTACCATATAGTGAAGATGACTTTCACTTTGAGTTTATAGATGAAAGTGAAGATGAAAGTGAGTTAAAAGATGAAGAAGGATTATATCTTATAACTCCAAAGTATAAATACTCTCTAAACTCACAGTTTAAAACTGACTCTTTTGTTTATCTCCATCCAAATTTAGGATATAAAGATGATGAAGAGGTAACTATAAGCTCAAACTACGGAGAGTTAAAACTAAAAGTAAAAAATAGTGATAACTTAAGAGAGGATTGTGTCATGATATATAGTGGAGTTGATGGAGTAAACAAACTAACTCCTGACTTTTTATCACTAGAAGGTGATGGAGCAACTTTCCAAGAGGTTAAAGTTAAGATAGAGAGAGCATAAAGCCCTACTCTATTTTATCTATCTTCTCTCTGCTAACTCTTCAAGATGTTTAAAGTAAGCATCCATATCAAGATCAGTTTTTCTAGCAACACCATCTTCAATAGCAGCCTTTGCAACTGCACTTGCTACATAAGGAAGAACTCTCTTATCAAATGGTGAAGGGATTATATAATCAGGTCCAAAAGTCATATCATCTCCTCTTCCATGAGCCTCTTTTACATAATCAGGCACTGGCTCTTTAGCTAATTTTGATAAAGCTCTTGAAGCTGCCATTTTCATATTTTCAGTTATCTTAGTAGCTCTAACATCAAGCGCTCCTCTAAAGATTTGTGGGAAACCTAAAACATTGTTTACTTGATTTGGATAATCACTTCTACCTGTTCCTATGATAACATCAGCTCTTGCCTCTTTTGCTAGAGGTGGTTTTATCTCTGGATTTGGATTTGCACAAGCGAAGATTATTGGGCTTTCAGCCATAGAAGCAACCATATCTTTAGAGATTAGATCTGGCCCACTAAGTCCTAAAATCATATCTGCATTTTTACAAGCATCTTCTAAAGTTCTGTCACTTGTTTCAAAAGCAAATTTTTGTTTATACTCATTTAAATCATCTCTTCCAGAGTGAATAACACCTTTAGAGTCAAGCATAGTGATATTTTTTACTCCAAGAGCTTTATACATAGTTGCACAAGCGATACCAGAAGCTCCTGCACCGATAACAACAACTTTTAGATCCTCGGCTTTTTTTCCACTCATATCAAGTACACCCATAAGTCCAGCTGTTGTTATAACTGCTGTTCCATGCTGATCATCATGAAATACTGGAACATTACATATCTCTTTTAATCTCTCTTCTATAACAAAACATCTAGGAGCTGAAATATCTTCTAAGTTTACTCCACCAAAACTATCTGCCATTGCAGCAACTATTTTGATAATCTCTTCAGTATCTTTTGTATTAAGTTCTATATCAACTGCATCAACATTTGCAAACTTTTTAAATAATACTCCTTTACCTTCCATAACTGGTTTTCCAGCTAAATGTCCTATATCACCAAGACCAAGTACTGCTGTACCATCGCTAACAACAGCAACTAAGTTACCTTTGTTTGTATAGTCATATGCTTTTTCTATATCTTTTTCTATTTCAAGACAAGGATAAGCAACTCCTGGACTATATGCCATAGATAAATCATCCTCTGTATTACATGGTTTTGTTAGTAGAGTTCCAGTTTTTCCATTTGTATCAAACTCATTTTTGGCTTTATGATAGTTTAAACTATCTTGTTCAAAATTACCCATTGTTTCTCCTGCTAATTTTTATTTAGTACTACCTCAAAAAGAAGTAAACTAAATAATTTTAGCATATTATGATTAAAATTTAAGTAATTTAATTTTATAAGATTTTTTTAAGTGGTGTCCCCGACAGGATTCGAACCTGAGACCTTCGGATTAGGAATCCGATGCTCTATCCAGCTGAGCTACGAGGACGGGGAGTTGATACATGAAGAGCATACAAAGTATGTCTCTTCCATGTATCTTAAA
>JALUNR010000055.1 GCA_027055005.1 Campylobacterales bacterium | reverse complement strand
TAAGTGAAAGTGGGTACTTGAGATATTCCATCGGATATAGTGTTGCATTTTTTGATTTGGATAATTTTAAAATGATAAATGATACTTTTGGTCATGAAGCTGGAGATTTGATACTCAAAGAGTTGGGGAAAATACTAAATGAAAACAGAAGAGAAGTAGATAGTGTTGGTAGATATGGAGGAGAAGAATTTTTAGCTATACTTCCTAAAACTGATCTCAAAGGTGCAAGAATTTTTGCTGAAAATATTAGAGAAAAAGTTGAAAATTTTGAATTTTTATATAAAGGTGAAAGGATATTTGTTACTATTAGTGGTGGAGTAGCTACAAGAACAGATGCTTCTTCAAAAGAGGAAGTTGTAACAAATGCTGATAGTATGCTTTATAATGCAAAAAATCTTGGTAGAAATAGGATAGCACCTGATATTGTCTAGTTTAGAAAAGTTTTTATCAACTAAGGAACTCTTTTATAAAGATATTGATTATGATTATTTTCCAAATCTTTGGAAAAAGATAAAGCATAAGTTTGAAGTGCCAAAAGTGATACATATAGTTGGTACAAATGGAAAAGGAAGTACAGGAAGATTTTTAGCTTGGTATCTTTTTAATGCTGGATATAAAGTTGGGCATTATAGTTCTCCTCATATTTTAAACTTTAATGAAAGAATATGGTTAAATGGTAGTAATGTTAAAGAAGAAACTTTAGAAAAAGCTCATCAAAATCTTATAAAAAAGTTAGATGAAAGTGATATAAAAAAACTCTCTTATTTTGAATATACTACTATTTTGGCAATAGAGATTTTTCAAAATCTTCAATACATAGTGTTAGAAGCTGGACTTGGTGGAGAGTTCGATGCAACTAATGTTTTTAAAAAACTTTTTTCTTTAATAACACCTATCGCAAAAGATCATGAGAGTTTTTTGGGAAATAATTTAAAAAGTATTGCTACTACAAAGTTAAAATCTATCAATAAGTTTGCAATATTTGCAAAGCAAGAAGAGGAAGTCTATAAAGTAGCAGATAAATTAAAAATAACCTATTACAAATCTTTAGATTTTTTTAATAAAGAAGAGTTAAATAAAATAACAAAATTTATAAAAGAAAATCATTTTGCATCGTACTTGAAAGAAAATCTTATATTAGCTATGAGTGCAATAAAGGAACTTGATATAAAATATGATATTAAGTATTTAGATGGAGTTAAATTAAACGGTAGATTTCAAAAAATTTCAAAAAATATAACTATTGATGTAGGACACAATATTTTAGCTGCAAAAGAGATAAAGAATGAGTTAAAAGATAAAAAGATAATACTTATTTATAACAGTTATAAAGATAAAGATTTTAAATCTATTCTTGAACTTTTAAGGGAAAATATTGAAAAAGTTTTGATACTTGAAGTTCAAAATGAAAGAATGATAGACAAATTTAAACTAGAAGAAGCTTTAAATATTTTAAAAATCCCATACAGTACTTTTATGAAAAATAAAATTAGTTTGGATAAAGATTATCTAGTGTTTGGTTCATTTGTGGTTGTAGAAGAGTTTTTGAAGATGCAGTTCTAAAAAACGACAAGTTGTTGTCGTTTTTTTTACGGTTTTATTCCTCAATATAGTTTTTCAGTTTTCTTCCTACTTTAGGGTGTTTTAGTTTTTTAATGGCTGAGTTTTCTATTTGTCTTACTCTTTCCCTTGTGACACTTAATTCTTTTCCTATTTCCTCCAATGTTCTATCACTTTCATCTGTTAAAAGTCCAAATCTCATCCTAACAACTGCTTTTTCTCTTTCATTTAGTTGTTCTAGTACTTCATCTACTTGAGACTTTAAATCTCTTTTTAGCATAAAATCTATTGGCGATACTGATTTTTTATCTTCTACAAAATCACCAAATTTTCCATCATCTTCATTGCCTATTGGTGCTTCTAAACTTATAGGTTCTTTTGTTATTTTTATAACATTTTTTACTTTATCAACACTAAGACCGATCTCTTTTGCTATTTCATCTAAGCTTGGTTCTCTTCCCTCTTCTTGAAGGTATTTTCTAGTTATTTTGTTTATACGATTGATAGTTTCTATCATATGGATAGGAATCCTTATAGTTTTTGCTTGATCTGCTATTGCTCTACTTATAGCTTGTCTTATCCACCAAGTAGCATAAGTTGAAAATTTGTATCCTTTTTTATATTCAAACTTATCAACTGCTTTCATAAGACCTATATTTCCTTCTTGGATTAAGTCTAAAAAAGGAAGCCCGCGATTTGTATATCTTTTAGCAATAGATACAACAAGTCTTAGGTTTGCTCTTGCCATACGAGATTTTGCTTTATCAGCTATAAGTTTTCCTCTTTTTATCTGTTCTATAATCTCTTTTAATCTCTCTGGCTCTAA
The DNA here is from genome assembly GCA_027055005.1 of Campylobacterales bacterium. Classification (GTDB taxonomy): domain Bacteria; phylum Campylobacterota; class Campylobacteria; order Campylobacterales; family QNZT01; genus SZUA-1377. The sequence goes on along the minus strand of JALUNR010000055.1, from coordinate 10,981 downwards.
ATCAAAACTATCTTGACTAGCTTCTTTTGTTTGGAAAAGTTTTTTTATTTCCATGTACGTTGAAACCATAGTGGCTTCAGGAACTTGTTTTGCTATATCTTCTTTGTTTAAGTTAGTGATGTTTTCTAAGATTTTTTTATGATTTTCTTTTAGTGTATCGTTAAAAAGTGGAAGTCTGTATTCTAGTTTTTTCAACTCTCTATCAAAAGTATCATCACTTTTTAGTGCAGTTTCCATGGATCTTACAAGTTCATTTATAAGCTTACTTGTAGGACCTAAATCCATAAGTTTTTCTTTAAGAATTTTTTTCTTGAAGCTAAGAGTTAAAATATGATGCATCTTTTCTTCTTCACTTGCATCGTCTTCTAGTTCAGTAGATGAAAATTTTACCCAATCTTTTTTTGCTCTTTCAAGGGCTTTGAAACTTTCTAAAACTTTTTTATCCCTTGAATTATCTGTTTTCTTCTTTTGTGTTTTATCTGCATCGTGTTCTTCTATAAGTTCTACATCTAAAACTTCTTCTACCTCTTCTTCTACTTCTTCACTGTCATCATCAAAACTTTTAAATAACTCTTTTACTCTTCTTTCTCTATTTAGTAGGGCTTCTTTATAATCAAGTATAAAGTCAACAAGATATGGTACAGAACAAAAAGCATCTATGATAATGTCTTCTCCAAGTTCTATCTCTTGGCTTATTTCTATCTCTTCTTCTTTTGTTAAAAGTGCAACTTGTCCCATTTCTCGTAGGTACATCCTAACGGGACTATCACTTCTACTCCATTCTAAAAGTTCTTTTTCTTTTGCTAAGTCAAAATTTTCAGCAAGAGCAGAATCCTGGACCTTTTTTCTCTCTATTTCAGCTTCTTTTGCTTCTTTTTTATTTTTTATTTTTGCTATTTCTGCAGATGAAATAAGTTTTACTTTTTCCTTTGTAAGAAGAGATAAAACTTTTTTAGAATTTGCTAAACTTGGCTGTTTAACAAAAGCTTCCATTAGCTCTTCATAAGTTAAATAATCATTTTTATGTGATGAAAATAGCTCTACTAATCTAGTATTTAATTGTTTTGCACTGCTCATATTTTGCTTTTCCTAGTTGAATTATCTATAAGTTTCCTTTAATATCGGGTATTGTCTGATAAATCTTGTCATTATACCCAAAAAAGTTAATAATAAGTTAAAAAGTGTGTATTTTGGTAAAAAAATATTTGGAACAATTATTGCTAAGTAAATTCAAAGAAAAGATTTAAGGAAAAGTTTATGCAAAATGGATACTACCAAGTAGCAGGTGCTTTTGTAACTCAGTTTAATATTCTTGATACAACTACAAATAATCTAGCAAATGTTAATACAAGTGGATTTAAAAGAGATGGTGTAGTTGTTGGAGATTTTGAAAGGATACTTCAAAATAAAAGAGATGATATGGGTTTGAAAAATGCAACTGACAAAGCAGCTAAGTTTTTAAATAGAAGTATAAATAAAGTTCCTAGAGTTGTAAAAAAATATATAGATTTTACAACTCCAAATAGAAAATTTTCAGGAAATAGACTAGATATTGCACTTAAAAGTGGAGATACTTTTTTTGCAGTTAAGACTCCAAATGGTGTAAAACTAACTCAAGAGAGTAATTTTAGTTTAAATAGCAATGGAGAACTTGTAACAAAAGAGGGTTATAAACTTCAACCTTCAAATTTTATGAAAACTCAAAACAATAGTATAACTCTGCCAAATAGTTCAAAAATAAAAATAAAAGATGATGGAACAATTTATGCTAATGGTGTAAGTGTAGGTAAAATTTTTGTGGGGAAAGTAAAAAATCTAAATGAAGTTACAAAGCTAGGTGATAATCTTTATGATGTTAAAGATTTACCAAATAGATTAGTTCCTATAAATGGTAGAAGTTTAGTTGAGCAAGGATATGTAAATATGAGTAATGTAAATCCCGTAAAAGAAATGGTTTCACTAATAGAATCAAATAGGATGGTTGAAATATATCAAAAAGTTATGCTAACTCAGATGGATGACTTAAATAGAGATGCAATAACAAAGTTGGCATCAGTAAAAGCTTAAAAGAGGTAGATGAGGATGATTAGATCACTATATACAGCAGCAACAGGAATGATGGCTCAACAAACTCAAATAGATGTTACATCAAATAATATAGCGAATGTAAACACTATGGGATATAAAAAACAAAGAGCAGAGTTTGCTGATCTTTTTTATCAAGTTATGGAGTATGCAGGTGTTGAAAATGGTTCAACTCAAGGAAATCCAACTGGTATAGAAGTGGGTCTGGGAGTTCGTCCGACAGCAGTTACAAAAGAGTTTTCACAAGGGAATTTTAAAGAGAGTGGTAACAACCTTGATATGGCGATAACAGGAAATGGTTTTTTTCAAATAGAACTTCCTGATGGTACGATAGCTTATAGTCGTAATGGAGCTTTTAAACTTGATGGAAATGGAACTATTGTTAATTCAGATGGTCATAAATTGATACCAGAGATAACAGTACCTGAAAATGTACAAAATATTTCAATATCAGCAGATGGAACAGTTTCTGTTATACAAGCTGGAGAGAGTCAACCTAGTCAAATAGGGAAGATAGAACTTGCAAATTTTGTAAATCCTGCGGGATTACACTCTTTAGGTGATAACTTATATGAAAAAACTGTTGCAAGTGGAGATGCCGTTACTGGAAGTGCAGGACTGGAAGGATTTGGAAGTATAAGACAGGGTTTTGTTGAGATGAGTAATGTTCAGCTTGTAGAAGAAATGACGGATCTTATAACTGGACAAAGAGCTTATGAAGCTAACTCTAAAGCCATCACAACAAGTGATGAAATGCTTAGAACCGTAAATGAACTTAAAAGGTAGATAGTGTGATGCAAATAATATTTTTATTTATAATCTTATCAATAACTTTAATACCATCAATATTTGAAGTTATGGGGTTTGAAGAAATTGAGAAAATGGAAAAGGAGATTCGATTAATAATTTTTAGTTAAAATAGACCAAATTTTAAAAATAAAAGGGATTTTTTACATGAGTGTAATAGAAGGAAATGTGTGGAAATTTGGTGATAATATTGATACTGATTTGATAATAGCTGCTAGATATTTAAATACTTCAGAACCTAGTGAGTTAGCAAAACATGCTATGGAGGATGCTGATCCTGAGTTTATCAAAAAATTAAATAAAGGTGATGTTATAGTTGCTGGAGAAAATTTTGGGTGTGGTTCTTCTAGAGAACATGCTCCTATATCTTTAAAAGCAGCTGGAGTTAGTGCAGTAGTTGCGAAAAGTTTTGCTAGAATTTTTTATAGAAATGCTTTTAATATGGGACTTCCTATCTTTGAACTTAAAGAAGCTGATGAGATAAGTGAAGGTGATAAAATCAAAATAGACTTAGATGCTGGAAAGATAGAAAATAGTACAAAAAACAAAGAGTATAGTTTTACTCCGATACCTCCTTTTATGCAAGAACTTATACAAACTGGTGGACTTATAAATCATGCTAAAAAGGAAATATCTAAATGAAAACTTACAAAATAGCAGTTATAAAAGGTGATGGAATAGGACCAGAAATAGTTGATGAAGCTATAAAAGTTTTAGATGCTGTTAGTACAAATGCTGGTTTTAACTTAGTTTATGAAGAAGTTTTGATGGGAGGATGTGCCTATGATGTATATGGTGAGCCACTTCCAAAAGAAACGATAGAAGTTTGTATGCATTGTGATGCAATACTTTTTGGGGCTATTGGTGGAGAGAAATGGGATAATCTACCTCGTGATAAAAGACCTGAAAGTGGGCTTTTGAAGTTAAGAAGCACTTTGGAGCTTTTTGCTAACTTTAGACCTGTAAAAGTCTATGATGAATTAGTTGATGCAAGTAGTTTAAAACCAGCTATTGTTGAAGGAGTTGATTTACTTGTTGTAAGAGAGTTAACTGGTGGGATATATTTTGGAGAGCCTAGAGAAAAAGAAGAGAAGAAAGCTTATAATACTATGGTTTATACTAAAAGTGAAATAGTAAGAATAGCTAAAATGGCTTTTGAAGCAGCTATGGTTAGAGGTAAAAAAGTTTGCTCTATTGATAAAGCAAATGTTTTAGAAGTTAGCCAACTTTGGAGAGAGGTTGTTGAAGAGGTAGCAAAAGATTATCCTGAAGTTAGTTTAAGTCATATGTATGTTGATAATGCAGCTATGCAGTTAGTAAGAGATCCTAAGCAGTTTGATGTAATACTAACTGGTAATATATTTGGAGATATTTTAAGTGATGAAGCTAGTCAAATAAGTGGCTCAATAGGTTTGCTTCCTAGCTCTTCAGTTGGTGGAAAAGTTGGATTATATGAGCCAATACATGGTTCTGCACCTGATATTGCTGGGCAGGGAATAGCAAATCCGATAGCTACAATATCAAGTGCTTCTATGATGCTTAGATTTGCATTTGGAGAAATCGATGCAGCAGATAAAATCGATAATGCTGTAAGTTTGTTTTTAAAAGAGGGATATCGAACTAAAGATTTATCTTCGTTTGGAGCAAAAGAGATATGTTCAACTCAAGAAGCTGGTTCTATTATAGCAGATAAAGTTAGTAAGCTTTAAAATATGAATACAATAATAGAAGCAAAACTCTTAGAAAAACAAGGATATTTTTCTGATGCTATTAAGATTTTTAAAAGTCTTGATGATAAAGAGAGTATTAAAAAATATGAAAATGTAAACATAAAGGTTTTGGAATTTTTCACAAGAATGAAAAAGAAAAGTGATTATGAAAAATTTAAAAGGTGGCTATATCAGTGGAAATAAAAGAGTTAGTTCAAGATACAATAGCTCAGATGGAACGACTATCTAAAACTAAGTTGGAAATCGATGCATCATCTGCTAATGATGAAAAAGAGTTTTTACAAATGATTAGAGATAGATTAAATATTTTTTTCATAGGTTTACAGAGTGAAGGTGTTGTAAATGTTGAAGAAAAGTTAGATATGACAGTTGAATTTTTATCTTTTTTAAAAGATAAAACAGATGAAAGGTTGAAAAAGCTTGTATAAAAAAGAGCTTGATAATATCATAAATCAAAAAAAATTCCCCAAATCTTTTCTCTTGTATGGTGAAGAGTTTTATACAAATTTTTATTTGAAAAAAATATTTTCTATGATAACTACAAGTGAAAATATTTTGTCATATTATTTTGATGAATATGATTTTAAATCTGCAAAAGATTTTATTTCTCAGCCATCTTTGTTTGGAGATATAAATCTTTTATATTTAAAAACAGATAAAAAAATAGCTAAAAAAGAGTTGGATAGTTTAGTTGAACTCTGTTTCAAAAACTTAACTAGTTTTTTTTATTATGAATATGTGGGAGATGACTCAAAAGCAAGGGATATTGTCAAATCTTTTTCAAAAAAAAAGAGTGCTGATTTTGTGAGATTTTTTAAACCAAATTTTTTAGATATAATGGGGATTTTGCAAAAAAGAGCAACAGAGTTAAATCTTAATATTGATTCATATGCCTTGCGAGAGCTCATAGTTAAAGAAAATGAAAATTTAGCACTTTGTTATAATGATTTGGAAAAATTATCTCTTTTAGATAGAGAAATAGTTTCAAAAGATATAAATAATTATATTTATGGCGTAGGGGAGATTGTTATTGATGATTTTATTAACAAACTTTTAAATAAAGAGAGTATTTATGATGAAGTAACACTTTTACTTGATAGTGGAAGTGATGAAATAAAAATAATAAATGCTATAACAAACTATATCTCAATGCTTTTATCCTTTCATTTATATATAAAAGCAAATGGAGATTATAATAGTGTTGAAATCCTTGGATTTAATCTTCCTCCATATTTAGCTAAACAAAGAGCAAATTTAGCTATAAGATTTTCTGTAAAAGATTATGAAAATATGCTAAAACTTTTGCTCAAAAGTGAATATATGATAAAAACTGAAAAAAATTTAGAAAAAAACAGCTTTTTTTATGCTAGTTTAATAAAACTTCAAAGTTTTTTATAGTACTATCCGCATCTAGTCTATTTGGACTATATAATAAACCTTGCTTTTTAAAAAAAAGCTTGAAAACCACAAGGAGAAATATATGAAGCATTACGAATTACTTTTCGTATTAAAGCCGACTCTTACAGAAGAAGAGAACAAGGCTAAGTTTGACTCTATTATGTCAGTTTTAGAGAAAAATGGATGTGAAGTTGCATCTATAAATGATATGGGTGTTAGAAAACTTGCATATCAAATAGAAAAATTTGAAAGAGGACACTATTATGTTATTTATTTCAAATCTAATCCATCGGCAATAGAAGAGATTCTTAGAAATTTAAGATATACAGAAGAAGTTATTAGATTTTTAAATGTAAAATTTGAAAGTAAAAAAGAGTTAGTAAACTGGGAAAAGATGTCAAAATCAGTTTCTAAAAAATCGCAAGAGCCAAAAGAAGAAGAAAAATAGAGGCAAAAAATGTATAATAAAGTAATCCTAGTTGGAAACTTAACAAGAGATATTGAACTTAGATATCTTCAAAGTGGAACAGCAGTTGGAAATACCGGTATAGCTACAAATAGAAAGTTTAAAAGTGCTAATGGTGAACAAAAGCAAGAAGTTATGTTTATAGATATAACTTTTTTTGGTAGAACTGCTGAAATAGCAAACCAGTATCTTAAAAAAGGTTCTAAAGTTTTAGTTGAGGGAAGACTAAGATTAGATAGTTGGGAAGATCAAAGTGGAGCTAAGAGAAGTAAACATAGTGTAACTGTTGATAGCATGCAAATGTTAGATAGTAGAGGTGACAATAATCAAAATAGTGGATATTCTCAATCTACTCCTGTACAAAACAGCTATGGTAAATCAGCACAAACTCAAAGTTACTCAAATCCACCAGCTCAACCTCAGCAAAGTACTCCACCATCTATACCAGAAATAGATATAGATGATGATGAAATACCATTTTAGAAAAAATAAAAGGATTAAAAAGTGGCAGAAAGAAGAAAATATTCAAAAAAATATTGTAAATATTGTGAACAAAAAGTTGATTTTTTAGATTATAAAAATCCATCAAAATTTAAATTTTCTCTATCAGAGAGATATAAAATTATGCCAAGAAGATTGACTGGTAATTGTAAAAAACACCAGGTTATGGTGGAAAATGCTATAAAAAGAGCAAGAGCAGCTGCTATTATTCCTTATGTAGCAGATAGAAAAAAAGTTATCGATAATCCATTCGCAGATTTTAGATAGTAAGCATAAAACTAAAGAGATTTTCTCTTTAGTTTTATAAAAAAATTAAAGTTTTAACTTTATATTATGATTTTCAAAAACTATATTTTTTAGAGATTTCAGTAATTCATCTGCATTTTTTCCATCTTCAGGATAGGTAACAATAGTATCTTTTACATCTTTGTTTAGAAACTCTCTTAATTCTTTTAGTATATTATATGTATATTGCCATGAAGATTTTGGAAGTAAAATAATATAATCACCGTTATATTCAAAAATAATATCACAATCTCTAAACACAGTTTGGATAGTCTTTTTTATTTCCATATTATCTTTAAAGTCTTCTCCAAACTCAAAGTATAATAGTGAAAACTCTTTATCACTTTGAACATCATATCTTTCAAGTATAGCAATATGGTGAGATATTAAACTTTTTAAAGTATTTATTGGAAAAAATTCAGATGGCATATTGTCTCACTTATCTTTTTCTATATTATAATCTATATTATTTTAGATAGAGTTAAAATCTCTATCTAAAAACCTTGTTTTTTGCTAATTTATCTTTATATATATCAGATGCTTCTTGATACATTTGAACAGCTTTATTCATTTCAAATAGCAATTTCATATCTAGTTTATTAACATTTGCTAAATCTGATTTTGAAAGTTTTGTTTTATCCATAATAGGTTCAAATCTTTGCCAAATTGATTCTACTAATTTTAGCTGAGTTAAAATATGAGTGATGGCTTCTGGAGACCAATTTCTTTGTTTTGACCCATACATTAAATCATGTAAAACTGTATCAAAATCACTTTTATCTTTTTGAAGTTTTTTATTATTTGATGCTTTATTAATATTATATAGTGATAAAAGTTTTTCTTTAAGCATCTTTTGAGAAAGCATTCTTTGTCTTCCTGAAAGGTCTATTTTTTCTGCCATCTCTTTCGATATTTTTGAACTAGTAGTTGAGTGTTTGTACATTTGTACTAAGTGATGAGATAATTTTAACATATTTTCATTTTTTAGTATTATATATTTTAGAGAGTTTTTATTTCTTGTTTTCGCAAAATTTAAAACATTTTTATAAAAAACATCCCAGTTTCTCTTTACTTCTTTTAAAAATATTTTTATTTTTGGATCTTTAGTTGGGATAAGTTTTAAACTTTTATCTCCATTTATAAAACCATTTAAAGTTTTATTGTATAGATTTGCGGCAAATAAAATATCTTTTTGTGCAAAGTTCCTATCTATATTAGTTGCTATCAAGAGTGCATCTTTACTCATTCTTTGAGTAAGCATTCTTTGTCTTCCAGATAGATTTAGCACTAAGCCTTTTAGATTTTTTTGCATCATTAGTTGATTTACTATGTTAGAAAGTGTTTTAGCTAATATTTGTCTTTTTGCTGAGTTTTCATACATTTTAACAGCTTTGTTCATCTCTACTTTTGTTCTATCTAATACCTTCGTTATAGTATAAACTTTATCTTTTTTTGCATATTTTGGTTTTAGGTATGGGTTTACTTTTTTCCAAAGTCTTTCAACTATATCTAGCTGTTTTTGTATATTTGTTAGCTTTGTTCTTTCTTGTAAACCTTTTAGTGAATCAGCAAAAAGTTTTTTTGTTGGTTTTAAGTCTTTTATCGCATCTTCTCTGTTAATATTCGCAGCAATCATAACCATATCTTTTGCCAATCTTTGGGTTAGCATTCTTTGTCTTCCAGCTATATTTATATCTTGTGCTAAGTTACTTTTTATTTTAGAAACTTTTTTACTCTCCTCAACAAAAAGCAATACTGCTTTGTGCATATTTTTTAAAAGCTCAATATTGTTTTTTGTGATATAGTTATAATCTTTTTTTGTAGCTGTTTGATTTGCTATATTGTTAATAGAATGCAAAAAAGGTTTCCATAAGTTTTTTACGATTTGTAATTGGTCTTGTACATTTTTTGAATCTACTTTGACAAGTTTTAAATCAGGATCACCATTTATTAGCCCATTTAATGTTTTATCAAAGAGTTTTTCATCCTTAATAAGATAAGAAATATTATTTTGTTTGTCTATATTTGTTTTTATCAAAAGAGCTTCTTTTGACATTTTTTGAGTAAGCATTCTTTGTTTACCTGCTAAGTTTATGATTATACCCATTTGTTTAGATGTGATAGCAAAAAGGTTGGTTGAAAGTGCAAAAAATATTGCAATAAAAAGTATAAAGAACTTTTTCATTTTTATTTCCTTAAATTTTCTTATAATAATAACATATTTTTTTATTATTTGAAAGAAAAGCTTTATTTGTTGAGGTGATATTTTTTGTTAGTGTAAAATTGTAAACAAAAAATGGTAGTATATAGTATAAAATTGTGTAAAGGTAAATATGTTTATAGATAATGTAAAGTTAACTTTAAGTTCTGGAAAAGGTGGTGCAGGAGCTGTTTCATTTAGAACTGAAAAGTTTGTCATAAAAGGTGGTCCAGATGGTGGAGATGGTGGACGAGGTGGGGATATTTTTTTTAAAGTAGATAAAAACTCTCATACACTATCAAACTATCGTGGTAAAAATCATATGAAAGCAAAGAATGGAAGACCAGGGGAAGGTAGAAAAAAATATGGTAAAAAAGGAGAATCTCTTACTTTAGTAGTTCCTCCTGGAACTCAAGTAATAGATAATGATAGTGGAGAAGTTTTACTTGATTTAGTAGAAGATGGAGAAGTTATTAAGTTTTTGGAAGGGGGAAAAGGAGGGCTTGGAAACTGGCACTTTAGAAGTTCAACAAATCAGCGACCAACTTATGCTCAACCAGGACTTGCTGGAGAGAGTAGGAATATAAGGTTGGAGCTTAAACTTATAGCTGATGTTGGGCTTGTAGGATTTCCAAATGTTGGTAAATCAACTCTTATATCTATTATATCAAATGCAACTCCGCAGATAGCAAACTATGAGTTTACAACTTTAACTCCAAAGCTAGGAGTTGTTAAGCTAGATGATTATAACTCTTTTGTTATGGCAGATATTCCAGGTATTATTGGTGGAGCTAGTGATGGTAAAGGACTTGGACTTGATTTTTTAAGGCATATAGAGAGAACTGGATTTTTACTATTTATGCTTGATATTGCAAATTATAGAACGCTTGAAGAGCAATATAAAATTTTGAAAAATGAGTTAAAAAACTTTTCTCAAAAATTATCACTTAGGGGATATGCTATTGCATTAACTAGAGTTGATACATTAGGAGAAGACGATGCAAATAAGAAAATAGAAGATTTTATATCAAGTCTAGGATATGAGTCAAATAATACTAATAACTATAAATTTGATAAAACTTTTAAAGGTTTTTATCAGAGGTTGGATGAAAGAGATAAGTTTGATAAATCTATGCCATATTTTATAGCTCCTATTTCATCAATATCAAGAATAAATATAGAACCACTTAAGTATGCTATTTATGAAGCTACAAATATTTTAAAAAAGAGTGAAAATGAAGAGATTAGTAGTTAAAGTAGGAAGCCATATTTTGGGTGAAGAAGATGGTTTAAGTTTTGAGAGAATAGAAAATCTTTGTTTATTTTTGAGTGAATTGAAAAAAAAATATGAGATTATATTAGTTAGTTCAGGGGCAGTTAGTGCTGGTAGTTTACTTTTAAAACTTGATAAAACTAAGGTAGAAAATAAACAGGCAATGTCAGCAGTAGGACAACCATACCTAATGAGTACATATAAAAAAGAGATGAAAAAGTATGGTATAAAAGTGG
>JALUNR010000054.1 GCA_027055005.1 Campylobacterales bacterium | reverse complement strand
ATATCATAATATTCATCGTTTAGCTTTTTGGTTAGATGCTCTTCTGGGTAATGATGAATATCTTGTTCATAAATCTCCACTTCATGGCCATATTTTAAAAGTGTCGCTGAAATATATGCTAAACCCTGTGGAAACCACTGTATAAATGACTCATTATCATAACTTATTAATAATACTCTCAATCCTTATCCTTTAACATCTCTCTTTTATAAATCTCTCTAATGCCTGTTCGTACATCTCATCTATATTTAGCATCCCTTGTACAAACATCTTATCTAGCTTTTTGATATGTCTTTTCTCATTTTTTAAACCTTTTGTGTTAAACAAATCCATAACAAGAGGTAAAACATACTCGAAATAAGTATAATATACATTTATAACATTATGTAACAATCTATTGCCTGCATGTGTTATATCCGAAACTATTCCCAGCATATCATACAAATATTTATCTATATTAGCATGTGTTACATTGTTGATATATTTATCTATCATTTTTTTTATCTCTTTAGCTACATGAAGTCTATTTTTTATTATAGCAACATCCCTCTCTCTCAATTTTATAGCTGAATTATTACTAAACTCTTCATATAAATGCTTATAAAGTCCACTTTTATCAAATTCTGCATATTTATCTATATCAATTGATCCTATATGAGTAGGAATAGTGTCAAATATTTTTGCCCCTTCATTAAGATTATATACTACTTGATTATCTTGCTTAACATTTTTTATATTTTCATGCAGAAATTGAACAGAAGAATGAGTAACAGCTGTACTATATACTATCTCTGTAAAATTTCCTTGAACAGGATGTAAACCTTCATTGGAACTCATATGACTACGAAGTTTCGTTTTTTCACTCAAATCAAATATTTTTTTATCCTCATAGTCTTCAGAGTGCGAGGATCCTGTTTTTTGATCAAGAGCTAAATTAAGTCCTAGCAGGTATATCTCTTTAGCATTAAATATTAAAGATAGTATTAAGGTGTCCGACCCTACACAAGGTCCAGCGGCAAGGCCAAAACCTTCAAAATATGAAATATTTGACTCATCATAAAATATTTGCTCTTTAGAAAATAGTTCACGTAGTTTTGGAAATGCAAATGGCCCAAAAATCACAATGGTATCTTTTAAAAATTCTTTTGTTGGAATATTTTTAAAGAGCGGCATAGAACCTTCATAACCATCTATATGGGTAATAATATCAGGTTTTATATTATGCTTATATAGTGTGTTTAAAACTGCAGAAATTGCAACTATAATAAATCTCTTATGATTTTTTTTGAGCCACTCTATATGTTTTTGAAAAGTTGGACCGGCAGCCAGCAGTAGAATTGGTTTGTCCGCAAATAAAGAGTTATCAAAATGCTTACTTATATTTAAAACTTTGTAGCCATCGTTTATGTATTCTAAAGGGCGTAAATATTTTTTCAACTCTTGCTTATATGGAAAAAATGCGAAGCTCTGCGATGAGAGTCCATTTTGTATCTGCTTTATTTTATTATCTGAGTGAGCACCAAAGTATGATAACTTTAAAAAACGGTTATAAAAAAATGTATTCTTTAGAAAATGTTTGAAAGTTGTTAAAAATTCATTCTCATTATCTGCTATTGAGAAATACAAATTATTATGCTCTGCCAATTCATAATATGGAGTTGTAAATAACGATAGTCTAAAAATTTCAATATCATCCTCTATTATAAAATACTCACTAGCTTCTATTTTTTTATCTATTTGTGTAATATGAAAGCCCAGACCTGTACCAATAAAAATAAATTTATCAATTTTCTTCATTACATCAGATTCATCAATATTATCTATATAATAATTCATTATTGGTAATAAATCTCCAAATCCTTCCGCTCTATCATCTAAACTTTCCATTGTTTTTTTTGAAGTATAGTATATAGGAAAACCTTCAAATGAATTGCTTTCTTTAGAATAATTTATTTTATTAGTGATTTGCCTAGATATCTCTTCGCTATTTTGAGCATACAAATACTCTGAAGTTCGCAACTCTTTGATATCAAAATAGTTATCAACATACTCTAGGTCATATTTAGAAGTATAACTTCCATTTTCGAGTGATTGATTAATTTTATGCAATTTTTTCATCACTTGTGGATGATTTTTTTCAAAAAATTCTATATTTTTTTGATACATACTAATAGCTAATGATTCAATTGATTCCATTTAGTCTCTTTTTTATTAGTTTTAATAGCAATTTACATTCCTATAGTTTGGCACTTATCGCTTGCGAATAATAATCTACAATCTCTAAAATGTGTTCTAGTAACAATGTGTATATATTTTGTATATGATACTCTTTTTTCTCAAGTTTATTAGAATTGACAAAATCAAATATATAACTTAAGATATATCTAAAATATAAATCTATCACTCTGCTAAGTTCATACATCTTCAACTCATCTTCATTTGTTAGAATCTCTTTTAATTCAATTATATTTTGCAAAGTTACCGACAAAGATTGATTCTCTTTATTTTTATACCTAATTATTATCTGAGTAAACTCATTAGCATGCAAAAGTTTTTGATTTAAGTTGTTTAACTCTACGCTATTTAAATTTTTAGATGAATTTTGAAGACATTTATTGAATAGATATTTATCTAATTTTTTCATACCTGATATATTTTTAACTGATATATTTTCTGACTTTTTTGAATCAACATCAATAAACTTTGCACCATCGCTTAAGTTAAAAATATTTTGATTCTCTTTTTTTAGTAACTGGGTGGATAAGTTTACAGTATCTATGGATGTTTGCCATCTTGGATTTATAAATACCTCTTTACTTAAATTACCCTCAACACTAAAAAAACTATCTCCATAATTCAATATATTTTTTTTAACAGTTTTTTCATCAATAGAGATTGTTTTTGAATCCACATATGAGTCTATATGTGTTTTACCTGTTTTAGGGTCAAGTGCCAAATCTAACCCTAATAGATATATATTTTTAGCCTTTAAGATAAGTAGTAACTGGTAAGTTATGGAACCAACACAAGATGCAGATGGTTTTATGGAACTATCTTTATAGCTAGTCCCATTTTCAAAAAGAAAAATATTTTTTTTGTCAAATAAATTTATAACTTCTGATGCAATTTTGTCTGAAAAGAAACAGATGGAATTTTGTATAAAATCCATAGACTTTATATTTTTAAATAAACCTATTGAAGCCTCATATGCATCTAAATGGACAATAATATCGGGAAAAATATTTTCTTTTTCTAAAAATTCAATTATTGCACTAACTGCTATAATTATAAACTTATCATGATTTTTCCTTAACCACTTTATGTTTTTTTGTAATGAAGGTCCAGCTCCAAGGAGTAGAAAAGATTTTTTATCAAGTACTTCATCTGAACAACTAAGAGTCTTATTTAAAAATTTATAATCATTAAAAATATAGTCAAGTGGTCTTAAAGCTTGTGTTAAATATACATTATAATCAAATGAGAAATGGGGTTGTGTAGTGGTGGAGATAAGAAATTGTGTAATTTTTTCTTCGCTATGACTAAGAAGATGAAAATATTTAATATAGTGATTATAGTAATACTTTGTATCTAAAAAAAGACTTGAGCTTTTAGAAAACTCATCTTTATCTTCAAAAACTGAAAAAATCAATTGTGCGTTTGAAGCCAATGAAGCATAATTTAT
>JALUNR010000053.1 GCA_027055005.1 Campylobacterales bacterium | reverse complement strand
TAGGAGATAAGATAATCTTTGAAGATCAAATCCACTATACGATAGTAAAAAATACTACTTTTAACGGTATAAAACTGCCAAATCTTGTGGTAAAAAGAAAAAATGGTGATATAGAAATAGTAAAAAAGTTTGGATATAACGAGTATAAAAGGAGAAATTAAGCTTTTTGTGATAAAATCCCAAAGTCTTAACCAAACATACAAAGATTTTCTTTAATGTGGCCCGTTCGTCTAGCGGTTAGGACTCCGGCCTCTCACGCCGGCAACAGGGGTTCGAGTCCCCTACGGGTCACCATTTCTACATATATTGGCTTGATAACGAACTATCTTTGATCTTTAAGTTTTATTCTCATTTCTGCATGATTGTTTTTTTGGTATAATAGATAAATCATCTTTGATATTGGAACTTTGGCAATATTTTCATATGATGCTAAATATCCGTAAGAAAGGAGGCTATTATGGGAAATAAAATTAAAACAAATATACAAAACAATGGATTGACTAAAGAGAAAGTTCAAAAAAGATTAAAAAAATATGGTTATAACGAGTTAAATGAAAAGGAAGAAAGTTGGTTGCATCGACTTTTTAAACGATTTTGGGGACCAATTCCTTGGATGATAGAGATAGCTAGTATCCTTTCTGCATTAGCTCATAGATGGGAAGATTTTACAATCATCATGATATTACTTTTTGTAAATGCTTTTGTAGATTTTTATCAAGAATCAAAAGCGCTTAATGCAATAGCCGTTTTAAAGAAAAAATTAGCAAGAAAAGCTATTGTTTTAAGAGATGGTGAGTGGCAAGAGATAGATGCAAAAGAGATTGTTCCAGATGATATTATCAAGATAAAGATAGGGGATATTGTTCCTGCAGATGTTACACTTTTAAGTGGAAGTGATTTTTTACTTGTTGATCAATCTGCTCTTACTGGAGAATCTTTACCAGTAAACAAACAAGTTGGAGATACTCTTTATGCAAATGCTATCATAAAACAAGGAGAAATGATAGCTAAAGTTACAGCAACTGCACAAAATACATATTTTGGTAAAACAGTAGGATTAGTTGCTAAAGCTGAACAAAAAGAGGTAAGCCACTTTCAAAAAATGGTTATAAAAGTTGGAAATTTTCTTATTTTAGTTACTTTAGTAATGATAGCTATCATAATTTACCATGGTATAAAGACTCATCAACCTCTTGTTGATCTTCTTATTTTTGCGCTTGTTTTAACAATTTCTGCTATACCTGTTGCTATGCCAGCTGTTTTAACAGTTACTATGGCTATTGGGGCAAAAGTACTTGCAGCAAAAGAAGCAATAGTAAGCCGACTTGCAGCTATAGAAGAGATAGCTGGTATGGATATTTTATGCTCTGATAAAACTGGGACCATAACACAAAACAAAATGAGTCTATCAGAACCATATGTAATAGAAAAATATAAAAAAGAGGATTTATTATTTTATGCAGCACTAGCAAGTAAAGAGGAAAATCAAGATCCTATTGAAAAACCTATATTTGATTTTATAAATAAAAATAAACTAAAAGAGAAATTAACAAAATATAAAATCAAAAAATTTCTCCCTTTTGATCCTATTCATAAAAGAACAGAAGGAATATATGAAACAGATTCAAGTTGTGAACTTATTTTTACAAAAGGAGCGCCACAGGTTATTATTGAACTAAGCAATGATAAAGAGTTTGATAAAGTAAAAGCCTATGAAGAGGTTGAACAGTTTGCTTCTAAAGGTTTTAGAACATTGGGAGTTGCTTATCGAAAATGTGAAGAAGACTTTTATCATTTTGTTGGTCTTATACCTCTTTATGATCCACCAAGAGAGGGTTCAAAAGAAGCAATTGCTGAAGCAAAAGCAAAAGGTGTAACTGTAAAAATGGTTACCGGAGATAATATAGCAGTTGCTAAATATATAGCCACACTACTTAGTATAGGAGATAAAATAGAAGATATACACTCTTTAAAAGGTGAATCAATAGATGAGTATCTTTACCTTTCAAAAGTACTATCAGAAGCTATTACAAAAGCACTTCACCCTAATGCAAGTAAGAGCGAAATAGAAAACACAGTAAAGCAAATTATTAAAAATGTAGAAAAAGAACTTTACAATATGCCTATTCCAAAAGGTAGTGTAAAAAAACATGAATCAGAAATCATCTCTATTATTGAGAATGCTAATGGATTTGCACAAGTATTTCCTGAAGACAAGTATTTTATTGTTGAAGAGTTACAAAAAGCAAATCATATTGTAGGAATGACAGGAGATGGTGTAAATGATGCACCAGCTTTGAAAAAAGCTGATTGTGGTATAGCAGTAAGTGGAGCAACTGATGCAGCAAGAGCAGCCGCAGATATTGTATTGATGGCACCTGGACTTAAAGTAATTACAGATGCTATAAAACAAGCTCGCCAAACCTTTGAGAGAATGAAAAGTTATACAATTTTCCGTATTGCTGAGACAATTCGGGTTATTATATTTATGACTTTAGCTATTGTTATTTATGATTTTTATCCAATAACAGCATTGATGATTATTATATTAGCACTTTTAAATGATATTCCTATCATGACAATAGCATATGACAATACAAAACTAAGAGAAAAACCAGTACGATGGGATATGAAAGAAGTATTTATTTTGGCTTCTTGGCTTGGTTTTGCCGGTGTTATTTCTTCTTTTACACTATTTTGGATTTTGATTTCATTAATGCATCTACCACTTGATTTTGTTCAGAGTGCTTTTTTTGCAAAACTTGTTATAGCAGGACACGGAACAATATACAATACTCGTATTGATGATTGGTTTTGGAAAAAGCCTTGGCCATCTTGGACTCTATTTAATGCAACATTTTTTAGTAGGGTTATTGGAACTATCATAGCAGTTTATGGTTTTGGTTTAATGCAACCAATAGGCTGGAAGTGGGCACTTTGGATGTGGGCTTATGCCTTAGTTTGGTTTGTTTTTAATGATGTGGTAAAAATGGCTGTTTTGAAATATTACAGAAAAAAATATCATGAAGATATTATGTTTTGATTGAGTAGTTCAAAAAAGCTCTACCAAGATTTTATTTTAATTAATGATGAAAGGAGTTTTATAATATGACAAAAAAAGAATATAAAAAGCAACTTTATGATTTACAAGTAGAGTTAGTTAAATTTCAAAAAGATGTTATTTCAAAAGATTTAAAAGTATGTATTGTATTTGAGGGAAGAGATACGGCAGGTAAAGATGGAACTATCAAGCGATTTGTAGAACATTTAAGTCCTCGAGAAGCAAGAGTGGTTGCACTAGGAAAACCAAGTGATAGAGATAAAAAATCTTGGTATTTCCAACGATATGTACCTCACCTTCCTACTGGTGGAGAAATGGTATTTTTTAACAGAAGCTGGTACAACCGTGCAGGAGTAGAGAAGGTGATGAATTTTTGTACAAAAAAAGAGTATGAAAATTTTTTAACAGAAGTTGGAGATTTTGAGCATTTACTTATTTCCTCTGAGATTATCTTTGTAAAATATTATCTTGATATTTCCAAACAGGAACAAGCAAAACGATTAAAAGATAGAAAAGAAAATCCTTTAAAACAATGGAAACTAAGTCCTATTGATGCAAAAGCTCAAAAATTGTGGGATGATTATTCAAAAGCAAGAAATTCAATGTTCAACAGGACATCCTTTGTTTTTTCTCCTTGGTTTATTATTCATACAGATAGTAAAAAAGAAGCTAGGATAAATGCGATAAAACACTTTTTATCTATGATGGACTATCATAAGAAAGATGAAAATAAACTCATATTTGATCATTCAGTTGTTATAAAATTTGATAAAACTTGTTTTGAAAATGTTTTATTTAAATAATAGTAAAAAATGAAGTACTTATTTCTATTCATAAAAATTTATTGAGAACTTAGAAGATATTCTTAAAGAGATATTGAAAAAAAATATATAAACTAAATTTTAAAATTTTAGATGAGATTAAATAAACAGGAGGGGGAAAACCTCCTATTTATATGTTTTAGTTTAGTGTAGTTTACTCCACACTGATTTTTTCCATAATATTGCTAGGATTGTAAAGATTATAAAGAAGATTATAACTTTTGGTCCAAGCTCAGCTCTTGCTTTTGCACTTGGATCTCCAGTTTGACCTAAAAATTCTGTAACTTTTTCAAATCCTTCTTTAGTTAAACCAGTTCTTGGCATTGCAGTTCCTGGTAAGTCTGATTGAGGATCTTCAACAAAAGTACTCAAGAAATGCTCACTTCTAGCTCTAATAATCATAGATAAATCAGGTGGTAATTTACCCATATAATTTGCAACAGCCTCTTGCTCTTTTGCAACTTTTTGTTTAAATTTCAAAAGTTGTATATCTTGACCAGTTTTGATATTTGATTTTGTTTTTGGAACAAAACCAGCTTGAGTCCATTTAGCATATCTGTTAGCATGACATCTTCCACAAGCATCAACAAAAGCTTCTTTAGGAGTCACCTTTCCAGCTTTGTTTTTTAGTAGATATGCAACAACATTTGCTACATCTTGATCACTTGTTACCATGGTTTTTATAGCACCCATTGGATGAGTAGATGTATCAGCATATTTATGATCAACATTTGATGCCATAGCAGGATCTTTTATCAATGCTATTAGATAGTTCTTATCGTATAATGCACCAGCATGATCTAAACTAGGAGGTACAACACCACCCATATTTACTCCACTACCATTGTGACATCCAAGACATATACCAAATGTTGTTTCTCCAGCTTTAGGATCACCTTTTAAAGCAGCTATTTTTTTAACATTTGCCCAAAAAGCCTTTTTCTCACCTAATTTTTTCTCTAGTTCTGCTGTTGGATGTTTCTCTTTTTTTTCAGATTCTATTTTTGCTTTAACTTCTTCTATATCTGCAGTTCCATCATATACAAAGTTATGTCCCTCTACATGTTTATGCATTTTTGAATGAGCAAAAGGTTCTACTCCCCAGTAAGTTACAAGTGTGAAAAATACAACTACTGCTAATATTTTTAATTCTTTCATTATTTACCTCCTACTGGTTTTTCCATTTTTGTGATAAATGGAAGAGCAATCCATAATCCTATAAAAATATATGCAAATACAGTACCTATTGTAGTCCATACTCCTACAGGAGGAAGTTTACCAAGTACTGCCAAACCTATCATATCTATAAGAAGAGCCCAAAACCAGTATTTGAATATTCCTCTTCTATTTGCTGCCACTGCATTTGGACTTCTATCCAAAAATGGAAGAGTAAAAAATATAACTTGTGCAAATGCAAACCATATAAGACCAATATTTTTGCTGAAAGGTCTAAGTATCTCATAACTCCATAAAAAGTACCACTCAGGGTAAATATGTGTAGGAGTTTTTAGTCCATCTGCTGGATCAAAGTTAACTGGATCCATAGCAAATTCAAAGTGATAAAATACTAAATAAAAGAAGAAGATTAGGAAAAATCCTAAAACCATAATATCTTTACTTAAAAAATCCCATTGGAATCTTATAACTTTAGAATTTTTTGTATCACCTGCTAAGTATTTTTGAGCTTCTGCATCAAAGTCAATCTCTTCACCATCTTGGTTATTAACATGAGGTATTCTCAAAGTACCGAAGTGGAAAACTATAAGACCTAGTATGATAAGTGGCATTAGAAGTACATGCAACATAAAAAATCTAGTTAAAAATGCATCTCCAGGTACATAATCACCTCTAATCCACTCAACTAAACCATTAAAGTTTAAGCTACCCATACTAAATAAGTTAGTAATAACCATACCAGCCCAATAACTCATTTGCCCCCAAGGAAGCATATATCCACTAAAAGCTTCTGCAGAAAATGTTACAAAAAGTAGCATACCAGAAAGCCAAATAAGTTCTCTACCTTTTTTGTAACTACCATAGTAAATACCTGTAAACATATGAATATATATGATTAAAAATACTACTGAAGCTGCAACTCCATGAACATGCCTCCAAAGCCATCCATAACCAACTTGACTCATAATAGTATAGTTTACACTATCAAATGCTAGTTTTGTATCTGGTTTGTAGTACATAAGTAAAAATATACCAGAAATTAGTAACATTCCAAATGTTACTGCTAAAATCATACCCATTGCCCATAAAAAGTTTATATTTTTAGGGATCCAATACTCAGTTGCTAAAACTCTTCTAAGAGTATCAACAGCTAATCTTTGATTTAACCAGTCATGAACACTGGTTGCTTTTGTAAAATGTGCCATTTGTCCTCCTTTACACTGTTAAGCCAGCGGCTTTCATCTTTTTAAACTCAGGTCCTGCCTCACCAAGTACAACTTTAGTTCCTTTTACCGTAAATGGTGGTATGTGAAGTGGTATTGGAGGAGGTGATTTTAAAACTCTTCCTGCTGTATCAAACTGTCCACCATGACAAGCACAAATAAACTTTAGTTTATCTGGAAAGTATGATGGGATGCAACCAAGATGAGTACATAAACCAATAGCTATGAAAAATCTATTTCCACCTACCATGATATCTCTATCATCTTTTTTCATATCTTTAGTTTTTTTCAAAACAAAGATAGGTTTACCTCTCCATTTTTCTGTAATTAACTGATTTTCAGGTATATTTGATAAATCTATCTCTGAAAAACCAGCAGCTTTTACACTTGGAAGTGGATCCCAAGTTCTTTTAGCTGCACCAAGAACAGCTACACCACCTAAAGCGGTAAAACCACCTAGAGCTAAACCTAGAAAGTCTCTTCTCTCTTTTCCTACTGCCATAAGGACTCCTTTTTAAAATTTTTAAACAATCCATTTTAGCACTTTGTAATTAAATTAATCTTTATTTAAAGTAAAAAATTAATTATTTGTTAACATTTGATTATTTTTTTGACTAATTTTAATATAAATATGAAGTATATCAATAGCAGCAGGAGTTACTCCACTTATCTGTGAAGCAGCTTGAAGATTTGGTGGATTAAATTTTGTGAGCTTTTCTATTATCTCATTACTTAATCCAGCAACTTTGCTAAAATCAAAATTTTTAGGTATTTTTTTATTTAAAAGATTTTTCATCCTATCTATTTGAGATTGTTGTTTTTTTATATAAGCATCATATTTTGATTCTATTAAAATCTGTTCTTTTGTATTTATAGATAGAGATTTATATTTTGGTAAAAGTTTATCAAATTTTTCAATATCAAAACTTTTTCTACCAACTACTCTTTTTAATATAACTTTATCACTTACATTTTCTTCACCAATAGAAGCTAGAAGCTTTTCATTTTCATTTGATGGAGTTATAAAAGTGTTTTCAAGATGATTTAGAACTTCTTTTATATTTTCTCTTTTCCTTTGTATTGCATCGACCTCTCTTTTACCCAATAATCCTATTTCATACCCATAATGACTAAGTCTAAGATCCGCATTATCTTCTCTCAAAAGTAGTCTAAACTCAGCACGACTAGTAAACATACGATAAGGTTCTTTTGTCCCTTTTGTAACCAAATCATCTATCAAAACTCCTATATATGACTCATCTCTTCTTAGTATCAAGGGTTCTTTTTCATCTATGGCTAACACAGCATTTATACTAGCCATTAGGCCTTGAGCTGCTGCTTCTTCATAACCAGTAGTTCCATTTATTTGTCCTGCACAATAAAGCCCTTTTACTTTTTTGGTTTCTAGTGTATGAGTTAATTCAGTGGGATTTACATAATCATATTCTATTGCATATCCATATCTTACTATCTTGGCATTTTCAAGACCTTTTATAGAGTGAATCATTTCCTCTTGTACTTTAGGTGGCAGGGATGTTGTAAGTCCATTTATATAATACTCTGTTGCCTCCAAAGTTTGAGGCTCAATAAAAAGATGATGTCTGTTTTTTTCACGAAATCTATTTACCTTATCTTCTATACTAGGACAATATCTAGGACCTACTCCTTCTATCTGACCAGTAAAAAGTGGTGCTTGAAAAAAGTTACTTTCTATGATATTGTGAGTATTTTCGTTTGTATAAGTTATAAAACAGGGTAGTTGAGTAGGATTAAAACTCTCTTTATCAGTTCTAAAAGAAAATGGTTTAGGATTTTCATCTCCGCCTTGCTCTTCCATCACTGAAAAATCTATACTATTTGCATCAAGTCTTGCACAAGTTCCAGTTTTTAATCTCCCAAGTTCTAAACCCAATGATTTTAAACTATCACTAAGAGAATTCGATGCAAACTCTCCAACTCTTCCCGCTTCTTGTTTAAAGCTACCTATATGAATCAATCCTTTAAGAAAAGTTCCAGTTGTTATTATTGCTTTTTTACACTTATAAATATTTCCAAGGTGAGTTTTTACTGCTTTTACCTCTTCCTCTTCGACTATGATTTCATCCGCTATTTCTTGTTTTATATCAAGATTTGGAGTATTTATACAAGTATTTCTCATATAGATTCTATATCTATCCATATCTATTTGGGCTCTACTTCCTCTTACTGCTGGACCTTTTGAAGAGTTTAGTATTCTATACTGAATACCAGTTTTATCAGTGCAAACTCCCATTTCCCCGCCGAGAGCATCAATCTCTTTTACAAGATGTCCTTTTGCAAGTCCACCTATTGCAGGATTGCAACTAGCAGCTCCTATTTGTTCAACCAATATAGTTAGCAAAAGAGTTTTTTTACCCATTCTAGCACTAGCAAGAGCAGCTTCTATACCAGCATGACCACCACCTACAACTATAACATCATAATTCATGAGCAATTTTTACCATCTCTTTAAAATTTTCTACTTCCCAACTAGCAGTTCCAACTAGTACACCATCACAGTCTTCTATCTCTAAAATCTCTTTCAAATTATCTACTTTTACACTTCCACCATAAAGAAGAGGAGCTTTTATACTTTTTCTAAGAGCTGATAAAGTTTCTTCTATATCTTCCTTTGTAGCACTAACACCAGTTCCTATCGCCCAAACTGGCTCATAAGCAACTATTAAATTTTCGTAAGAGAGATCTATCCCATCAAGTTGAGAAAAGTTGTACTCTAAAACTTTTTCCAAGCCCTCATTTCTAACCTCTTTTGGTTCTCCGATGCAATAAACTATCTTATAGCATTTGTCTTTATAAAAATTATATTTTTTTACTATTAGTTCATCACTCTCTTTCAATATATGTCTTCTCTCACTATGTCCTACAAGTATAGTTTTTATATCAAATTCATCTATTTGAGTAAAGCCAACTTCACCTGTAAATGAACCTTTATCCGTAGGGTAAGCATTTTGTACACCTATCTTAATTGTATTTTCTAACTTATAATTATCAAGAGCAGTAGAAGGAGGAAAAATTAAAATATCCTCTTTTATGCTATTTTCTTTTACAAAGTGATTTAGTTTTACAAGATACTCTTTTGCACTCTCTCTTGTGTGGTTAGTTTTGAAATTACTTGCTATAATCATAAAGTTGCACCACTTTTGCTTACTGAAACAGCTTCAACACCCGGAAGTATTTTCCCCTCAAGCAGTTCCAAACTAGCTCCACCACCAGTTGAAATAAATGTCATTTCTTCTATATCCCCCGTTCTACTTACTACATCTCCAGTATCACCACCACCTATAATAGTAGTAGCATGACTATCAGCTACATAGTGGCTCATCATGAAACTTCCTTTGCTAAACTTATCCATTTCATAAACTCCCATAGGACCATTCCAAAGTATAGTTTGAGCATCATTTATAGCTTCTCGAAATAGTCTGTTAGTAGCTGGTCCAACATCAAGTCCCATCCAATCAGTAGGTATTTCTTGTATTGGAAGATATTTACTTACTGCATTTGCATCGAACTTATCAGCAACTACTATATCAACAGGAAGATAAAATTTTACACCTCTTTTTTTTGCTTTTTTCATAATCTTTTTAGCATCTTCTATCAAGTCTTCCTCCACCAAAGAGTTTCCTACTTCATATCCTAAAGCTTTTAAGAAAGTAAATGCCATACCACCACCAATAATAAATTTATCAACTTTTTCAACAAGATTTAGTATTGCTTCTAATTTTCCACTAACTTTACTACCACCTATAATAGCTACAAATGGACGAGTAGGAGTTTTTACCATTTTATCAAAAAATGTAACCTCTTTTTTAAGTAAAAATCCAGCAGCTTTGTGTTCACTGTCGAAAAAAGTAGTCATAGCATGAATAGAAGCATGTTTTCTATGACTTGCACCAAAAGCGTCATTTATATAAAACTCTGCAAGTTCTGAAAGCTTTTTAGCAAAATCTGAATCATTTTTTGTTTCGCCCTCATTAAATCTAAGGTTTTCCAAAAGCATAACTTGATCATACTCTAAGTTTTTAGATAGCTCTATAGCTTCATCATCAAGCATAAAGTTTTTAGGCATAACTATCTCTTTTTTCAAAAGTTCACTAAGTCTTTTTGTGATAACTTTTAAAGAAAACTTTTCATCAAACTTTCCAGCAGTTGGTCTTTCAAAGTGACTAGCAAGGATAACTTTTGCATTTTTACCAAGACAATATCTGATAGTAGCAAGTGCTGCTCTTATCCTCCTATCATCAGTGATAACACCATCTTCATCAATAGGCACATTAAAATCACATCTTATAAAAACTCTATCACCTTTTTGTATATCCAAATCTTTTATAGAAAGTAGTTCCATCTTTTCTCCTATTTGTTAGCTACATATTTTGCTAAATCTATAAGTCTTTTTGAGTATCCCCATTCATTATCATACCAAGCCATAACTTTTACCATATTTCCACCAAGTACTTGTGTTAAATCACTAGCAACAATAGAGCTTATTTCACATCCTACAAAATCAGAAGATACTCTTTTGTCTTCATCAACTAAGATTATATTGGGCATAGAGATTTGAGCTTTTTTAAAAGCATTATTTACTTCTTCTTTAGTTGTCTCTTTCTTGACTATAACATTTAGATCAATCATAGAAACATTAGGAGTTGGAACTCTTACTGATTGTCCGTTTAATTTGCCTTGCAAGTGAGGCATAACAAGTCCGATAGCTTTAGCAGCTCCTGTTGTAGTTGGTATCATATTTACTGCAGCTGCTCTTGCACGACGAGGGTCTTTTTTATGTTTTACATCCAGGATATTTTGGTCATTTGTATATGAGTGGATAGTAGTTACAAGTCCTTGCTCAATCCCAAAGGAATCATCAAGTACTTTTACAACCGGAGCTAAACAGTTTGTAGTACAGCTAGCATTTGAGATGATACTCTCCCCTTTGTAACTCTCTTCATTTACTCCCATCACAAAAGTTGCAGTCTCTTTATCTTTCGCAGGTGCTGAAAATATAACTTTTTTGATTCCTTTATCAAGATAAACTTGTGATTTTTCCTGAGTATAAAACACACCTGTACACTCTAGTAAAACATCAGCTCCATACTTAGCAAAGTCTAAGTTCTTTGGATCTCTGTTATTTAAAAACTTAACTTTCATATCGCCTATCTGCATATAGTCATCTTCAAGTATCTCTACATCTTTGTCAAATGTTCCATGCACACTATCATACTTTAAAAGATACTTTGTCATTTCTCTATCAGTTGTATCATTTACAGCTACTAACTCTACATCATTCATATTAGCTATCAATCTTGTGGCACATCTACCTATTCTACCAAATCCAGTTATCGCAACTTTAACTTTAGACATTATTACCCTCACTTTATAAAAATTTAAGTATTATAACAAAAATAGCTAAAAGTGAGAAAAATGAAAGTAGCAGTATTTGGTGGTAGTTTTGACCCATTCCATGAAGGTCATTTGCAAGTGATAAGAGAAGCTTTAAAAACTTTGAATATAGATAAACTATTTGTAATACCAACTTACTTAAATCCTTTTAAAAGTAGTTTTATGTTAAACGAAGAAGTAAGATTTACAAAAGTAAAAGAAGCTTTAAAAGATTTAAAAAAAGTAGAAGTATTGGATTTTGAGATAAATCAAAAAAGAAAAGTTACGACCTTTGAAAGCATAAAATATCTCTTAAATAAGTATGATTTAGATAAAATATATTTAATAATAGGTGCTGATAATTTAATATCTCTATATAAATGGTATAATATTAATGAACTTAAAAGATTGGTTGAGTTTGTTATAGCTAAGAGAGATGGTATAAAAGTACCAATAAATTATAAAGTACTAGATATAAATGTCGATATAAGTTCGACAACACTAAGGAGAAAAATGATAGTAGAAAAGATAGTAGAACTACTAGATGAAAAGAAAGCTGAAAATATACAAGTTTTTGACATGAGAGGGAGTGATTACTTTGTAGATGATGTTATTATTGCTACAACTTTAAGTGATAAGCATGGATTTGCTTTGGCTGATTATTTAAAACCTCTTTTAAAAGAGCTTGGAGAAAAAAATATCAATATAGAGCAAAGTGAAGATTGGACTGTACTAGATTTGGGAGATATGCTTATACATCTTATGAGTAGTGATTATAGAGCAAAGTATAATTTAGAAGAGTTTTTATCACAAAGAGAAAACTAAATCATAAGCCAAGATTATAATATACCAAACTTACAAAAAATAAGTTTTTCTAATAAAACTTTAAACTTTGATAGTGTATAATCATAACTTGAAGTTATATAACTAGTAAAGTAAATTTTAATTAAAGGAGAGCCGATGGCAAGAGTAGTCGTTTTAGGTGGTGGTGTTTCAGGACACACTGCAGCAACTTTTTTAGGAAAGTGGCTAAAAGGAAGTGAACATGAAGTAGTTGTTGTAACACCAAATAGTAAATGGAACTGGATTCCTTCAAATATATGGGTTGGTGTTGGAGAGATGAGCAAAGAAGAAGTTACTTTTGACTTAGCTCCTGTTTATGAAAAAGGAAATGTTGATTATAGACAAGCAAAAGCTATATCTATTCATCCAGAAGGGAAAGAGGGTGAAGATAAACCTTTTGTTACAGTTGAATACACAGGTCAAGGTAAAGAGGGAGAGAGCGAAGAGATAACTTATGATTATCTTATAAATGCTACTGGACCAAAACTAAACTTTGATGCAACTCCAGGACTTGGAAATGGTTCTGGTCATTTAGGTGACCACACAGTTTCAGTTTGTACAGCTGATCATGCTATCCATGCATCTCATGAGTTAAAAGCTTGTATAGAGAGAATGAAAAAAGGTGAAAAACTTAAGTTCTTGATAGGAACAGGTCATGGTATGTGTACTTGTCAAGGTGCTGCATTTGAGTATATTTTTAACATTGAACATATATTAAAAGAAGAGGGTGTAAGAGATAAAGCTAAACTTACTTGGATATCAAATGAATCATTCTTAGGTGATTTTGGTATGGGTGGTATTCATGTAGGTATGGGTGGATATGCAAGTTCTAGTAAAATCTTTGCTGAAAGTTTATATGCAGAAAGAGGACTAGAGTGGATAATCGGAGCTCATGT
>JALUNR010000052.1 GCA_027055005.1 Campylobacterales bacterium | reverse complement strand
ATTTAACCCCTTCAATTTTTGATATTTGAAGTTTAGCTAAATTAGTTTTTTTATTTAAGGTTTAAGATTTTTAAAATAGTTCCAAAATCAAACTTTACCTGCCCAGTTTAGCAGTTCGTCTGACAATATAAGTCATTAAAAGGACATGATGTCCCTTAAGCCAAAGTGTATTTATAAAATAAGCATAGCATCGCCATAAGAATAAAATCTATATTTTTTTCTTATGGCTTCTTTGTAAAGTTCTTGAGCTTTTTGTACTCCTACAAATGATGCAACAAGCATTAGGAGGGTTGATTTTGGTAGGTGAAAATTTGTAAGTAGATGGTTTACTCTTAATGGTTTGTTGTTTGGATGTAAAAATAGGTTTGCTTCACCATTTTGTTTATCTAAATTTCTTGCATAAAATTCTATGGTTCTTGTTGAAGTAGTTCCTATACTAAGTATAGGCTTATCAGAATCAAGCAATACTTTTGCTTCATCTGATATGTCATAATACTCTGAATGCATTGGATGGTCTGTAATAGTGTCAACTTCAACTGGTTTAAATGTTCCACTTCCAACATGTAGAGTTACGTAAGCATGTGGAAATTTTTCACAAATCTTTTTATGTTGCTCATCGGTGAAGTGAAGTGATGCTGTTGGAGCTGCTACTGCCCCTTCTTCTCTTGCAAATACACTTTGGTACTCTTCTTCATCCTCTTTATTATCTTCTCTTTGTATGTATGGAGGAAGTGGGATATGCCCGATTTTGTCTATAATAGGCAATATATCTTCAAAACGTAGTTTTTCACCTTCTTTAAAAAAATGCACAACTCTACTTCCATCATCATTTAACTCTCTTATAACGGCTATTAAGTTTTCATCAAATAGTATAGAACTTTCAACTTTAACTTTTCCTCTGATATATACATTTATATTGTAAGCATCAAGTGCACGATTAATTAAAAGCTCAATTTTACCACCAGTTTGTTTTTTCCCATATAGTCTGGCTTTTATAACCTTTGTATCGTTAAAAATAAGGGCACAACTTTTAGGGATAAATTTTTCTAAATCGTAAAAATTCACATGAGAGATTTTATCTGTTTGTCTGTCGTAGACCAAGAGTTTAGCATGGTCTCTAGGTGAAGCGGGATGTGTTGCTATGAGTTCATTTGGTAGAGTAAAGTCATAGCTGGAAGTTAGTAGCTCTTTTTGCATTTTATTTGAGGGTTCTTTATTTTGGCTCTTCGAGTTTAGTTTGAGTTTGTGCTATTACTTCTTTAGCATCGTCCTTAGAATCTACTTCGTCCTCATCCTCATCCTCTTTTGATGCAGGATTTACCATCTTAACTATCAAAATGGAAAGTCCATAAAGGATGATTAATGGTCCAGCCATTAAAAGTTGAGTTAGCACATCTGGAGGAGTTAAAAAGGCAGCCACCATAAAAATTATAACGATAGCGTACTTGAAAAAATCAATCATCTGTCTATCGTTAACCATTCCAAGTAGTGCTAAAAAGTACGCGAATATTGGTAGCTCAAAAGCAATACCAAAACCAAACATAATTTTTGTAAAAAATCCAACATAATCTTCAATATTTATAAGTGGCGTGAATTTAAAACTACCAAAGGTAATAAGAAAATCAAATCCAAAAGGTGTTACTACATAGTACGCAAATAAAACACCTGTCAAAAACATAGTAGTTCCACCAATGATAAATGGAATAATCATCTTTTTTTCATTGGCATATAGACCAGGAGCTACAAACATCCATATTTGGGATAAAATAATTGGAAGTGCACCAACAATTGCGGCAAAAAATGCTACTTTTAGAGCAACAAAAAATGCACCACCTACTTGGCTTGTCGTAACCATACCATTTGCAGCGTGGATAGATATTTTACCAACTTCAATAAGTGCAGTGTTTAGCGGTGCTACCATCCACTCCAAGATAGGCTCATGAAAGTAAAACATTACAAAAAACATTACTATTAAACTACCTGCCGAGATAGCTAGTCTTTTTCTAAGCTCAGCTAAATGTGGTTTTAACTCATCAAACATCTTTACTCTCTAGTTTAGATTTTTTTTCAAATGTAACTTTTTTAGCTTCTGTATTTTTCTTTTTCTTTACTACAGGTGTGTCTTCTGCAAGAATATCATCATTTAAGTTTGAAAGTTGTGCCCCAACTTCAGAAATATTTGTAGATTTTTTAATATCATTTCCAACATCTAAAAGTTCTTTTTTATAAGATAACACTTCTTCTTTTATATCAGAAAGATCCATCTCTTGTTCAATAGAATCTTTTACTGTTCCAATGGATTGTTTAACAGTTTTAAAAAATTTAGCAACATTAACCATGGTAGAAGGAAGTTTATCTGGACCAAGAAATAAGATAGCGATAATAGCAATAAGTAGTATTTCAGTAAAGCCTAAACCAAACATAAAAAGCCTTTGTATATTTTAATTCTGTGATTTTAGCCAAAGTATCCTTAATATGTTAAAAATAGAGTGAGTTCATCAGCTAAAAGATAGTCTAAGTTATAAAATATATCATTTTTAAAATAAAGTTTATTCTCTTTAACTAATATTTGAGCCCTTTGCTTTTCATAGGTGCTCAAAATATTTTCATTAACCCCAACAGATGATCTAAAGCCCAAAAATATTTTTTCTGTTTTTATATCTTCATTAGATAGAAGTTCAGTTTTTATGTTTAGAGGATTTTTTATATATTCTTCCAAGATAGGAGTTGGGTAAAATCTTTGATTTTCTAATTTACCTACAGCTCCGCTTCCAGCTCCTATATAATCTTTGTATTTCCAATATCCAAGGTTATGTAAGCTTTGATATATACCAAAATTACTTATCTCATATTGCTCAAATCCATTTGATTTTATTTTTTCAAATATCCATGATGTTAGTTCAAGTGATTCATTCGACATTTGTGGTTTACGCTCAAAGGGTGTACCTTCTTCTATGGTTAAGGCATAAGCACTTATATGATTTATGGAAAGTGAAAAAGCTGTTTTTATATCATTTTCTAAAAGCTTTTTAGTATCATTTAAAGTGGCATAAATTAAATCTAATGAGATGTTTTCAAACCCAATCTCTTTAGCGTTTGTTATGGCGTTGATTGCTTCTTTTGCCGAGTGTGCACGGTTTAAAACTTTTAATTTTTCATCATTAAAACTTTGAACTCCAAAACTAATGCGGTTAATCCCAAGGCTATACATACCTTTTAACCATTCTTTTGTAGCACTGTTTGGATTGGCTTCACTTGTTATCTCTGCAAAGGGAACTAAATAAGGCTTTATAAGTTTGAATATATCCTCATATAGTTCAGGGTCTATTGTTGATGGTGTTCCTCCACCAATAAAAACTGTTTCTATATTTTGTTTAGTAGCTTGAAATCTTTTTAGTTCGTATTTCAATTGAGTATGAAGAGCTTTCATATATTGTTTTTTTAGGTGAAACTTGTCTACGTAAGAGTTAAAGGCACAATATGAGCATTTAGAGTCACAAAATGGGATGTGTATGTATAATAGCATGTAGAAGTATAACAAATTATCTTATTTTAATTACATCTTTTGTATAATCGCACCAATTATATATATAGGTAAAGCAATGAGTAAAAAAGATTTATATCGTCCAAATGTAGCAATGATTATTGTTTCAAATAATTACCCTAAAAAGAAAGAAATATTTATAGCACAAAGAAATGATTTGA
>JALUNR010000051.1 GCA_027055005.1 Campylobacterales bacterium | reverse complement strand
AAAGGCAGAATATGAACTTAGACGATTTAAGAAACCAGATAGACAATCTCGACAATGAACTTTTAAAACTACTAAACAAGCGGATGGAAGTAGTTAAAAAAGTAGGAGAATTTAAACAGCAAACAAAAGGTGCTATTTATCGGCCAGAGAGGGAAAAAGCTATCATTGATAGATTGGAACAAATGAGCAAAGGACTTTTAAATAAAGAAGCAATAGAAGCTCTTTTTATGGAAATTTTTGCAGTTAGTAGAAACTTGGAACTTCCTGAGAGAATAGCATATCTTGGGCCAGAGGGAAGTTACTCTCATCAAGCTGCAGAGTTAAAGTTTGGAGCGATGAGTAACTATCTACCTATCTCTTCAATCGAGGGAGTTTTTAAAGTTTTACAAAATAAAGAGGTAAAATTTGGAGTAGTTCCGATAGAAAACAACACTGATGGAGCAGTAGGAGCTACACTTGATAGTTTGGCTAAGTATGACTCTCTCATAGTAGCAGAAGAGTATATGGATATACATCACTCATTTGCTACAACACAAGATGATATAAAAAAAATAAAAAGGATTTATTCTCATCCGCAAGGATACAATCAGTGTATAAACTTTTTGGATGAGCATTTTTTGACTGATGTTGAGTTTGTTCCTACTCGTTCAACCTCAGCAGCTGCGAGAAGAGCAAAAGACGATCCTGACTCAGCAGCAATCTGTTCTAAAATAGCAGCAAAAATTCATTATCTACCAATTTTATTTGAAAAGATAGAGGACAACGAAGCAAATCGCACAAGATTTCTAATTTTAAGTGATATAAAAAATGGAAAAAGTAACTTTGATAAAACTTCAATACTTGCAAAACTAGATGACAAGGCTGGAAGTTTGGTTGATTTTTTACAAAAATTTAAAGAAGTAGGAATAAATCTTTTAAAAATAGAATCTCGTCCATTAAAAGAGGAAAAGTTTAAGTCTATGTTTTTTATAGATTTTGAAGGACATAGAGAAGATGAAAGTTTTAAAAAACTATTAAAACAAGATAAAAACTCTATAAAATGGCTTGGAAGTTATGTAAATGGAGAATTAAAATGATTTTTAACGATGAACTTAAAGATATAGTAACTTATGAGGGTGGGAAACCTATTGAGTTAGTAGTAAGAGAGTTTGGAATAGAACCTAAAAATGTGATAAAATTAGCATCAAATGAAAATCCAAACGGAGTAAGCCCAAAAGTAGTAGAGGTAGTAAAAAACTCTGCTCACTTAATGAGCCAATATCCAGATGATAGTATGTATCGCTTAAAAAATGGGTTATCAAAAAGGTTTGAAGTTGACACTAAAAATATCATAATAGGTGCTGGAAGTGATCAAGTTATAGAGTTTGCTATAAGAGCAAAGGCAAACAGACAAAAAGGGATTTTAACAGCTGGCGTAACATTTGCGATGTATGAAATATATGCAAAACAGATAGGAGCAAAAGTTTTTAAAACTCCATCAAATACTCATAACTTAGAAGAGTTTTATGATATTTATCAAAAAAACAAAGATAAAATTTCTATCATATTTTTATGTCTTCCAAATAATCCTCTAGGAGAAAGTTTACAAACAAAAGAAGTTTATAAATTTATAAGAGAGGTCGATGCAAATACTTTAATTGTTATAGATGGAGCATATAATGAGTATGCATCTTTTAAAGATAAAGATTATGCTATAAATGTAAAAGATTTGATAAATACTTTTTCAAATGTTTTATATCTTGGAACTTTTTCAAAAGCATATGGACTTGGAGGAATGAGAGTTGGGTATGGAATATCAAATAAATTTATAATAGAAAACTTATATAAACTTCGTCCACCTTTTAATATCACAACCCTATCCCTAGAAGCAGCAGTAGAAGCTTTAAAAGATAAAGAATTTGTAAAATTTTCCATCCAGCAAAACTTTTCTCAGATGAAAAAATATGAAAATTTTGCACAAAGAAATAAAATAAATTTTATAAATAGTTATACAAATTTTATTACTTTACTCTTTGAAGAAAAATTTAATTCTAAAGAAATAGCAAATATTTTGCTTAAAAAGGGTATAATTGTGCGAGATTTAACATCCTATGGGTTAAATGCCATAAGGGTTACTATTGGAAAACCTGAGCAAAATGATAAATTTTTGGAGGTTTTTAGAAGTGTCCTATAATATCATAATTTAGGTAGATTTGATGAACTTTACTACTATATTGGAGCAAATCACGGCACTTGTTAAGAACTTAGGTGCAAAGCAAAAGTGGGTTATAGGTATATCAACTTTTGCAGTGATAGCTTTTATTGTTTTTTTGGTTTTATATACAACTAATAAAAATAAAAATGATTATGCAATACTTTTTGACAATATCAGTGCTAGTGATTCTGCTTTGGTTATTGACCAGTTAGAAAAAGATAATATTCCTTATAAAATAGTAAATGATAATACTATAAAAGTTCCTAAAAATGTAGTTTATAAAGAAAGAATAACAATAGCTTCAAAAGGAATACCAAAAAGTTCTAAAGTTGGATTTGAACTATTTGATAAGACACAGTTTGGAGAAACAGAGTTTGCTCAAAATATAAAATATTTAAGAGCATTAGAGGGAGAGTTATCAAAAACAGTTGAATCTTTACTTCCTATAAAAGATGCAAAAGTACATATAGCTTTTCCAAAAGATAGTGTTTTTACTGAAAAATCAGAACTTCCTACTGCTTCGGTAGTATTGGTTTTACAACCTTCTATGAAACTTTCTTTTAAACAGATAGTAGGTATAAAAAATTTAGTTGCAGCTTCAGTTCCAAAGTTAAAAAGTGAAAATGTAAAGCTTATAGATGAAAATGGAAATCCACTTGAAAGTGAAGACTTAGGTGGATATGACAATGATTTGGTAAAGGCTCAGATAAGATATAAAAAAGAGTATGAAAGAACACTAGAAAAAAAGATAGAAGCAGTTTTAACTCCTATTATTGGTGGTAAGAATAAACTAGTAGCGAAAGTAAATGCAAGTTTTGATTTTAAACAAAAAAGAGAAAAAAGTGAATATTATGATCCAGAAAATGTAGTAAGAAGTGAAAAAACTATCGAAGAAAAACGAACAGGAACTGCTAAAAAAGACAGTTCAGGAGTTCCTGGGGCTATCAGTAATATAGGTCCTATTCAACCAAATGGTGCAAAAAAAGAGCAAGAAAAATACTCAAAAAGTTCAACTACAACTAACTATGAAGTTTCAAAAAAGGTTACTGATATAAAAGGAGAGTTTGCTACTTTAAAAAGGATTAGTGCAGCAGTAGTTGTAGATGGAAATTATAAAGATGAAAAAGGTAAGATAACTTATATCCCTCTAACAAAAGATGAAATAACAAATATCACTAGTATTGTAAAAAATACAATAGGGTTTGATCCTAAAAGAGGCGATAGTGTAAGTGTAAATAACTTTGAGTTTAGTAATACATCTTTTAAACAGCAAAATAAAAACAAAATAAATAAAATATTGCAAAATTATGTAAATCCTTTTACACCACTTTTAAAGTATCTTTTTGCAGGGCTTATTTTATTTATTTTTTATAGAAAGTTTATTGTTCCATTTAGTGAAAAGATGCTTGAAAATTATAATGAACCTGAACTTAATGAAAATGATAAAGATAGTGAATTTGGAATAGAAGATGAAGAGGATATATCCTCTTTAGAGGAGTATAATAAGATGAAGAAAAAAGTTGAACAAGAGCTTGGTATAGGTGGAACACTTGACCAAGATGAACTTAGGCACGAAGTATTATTAGAAAAAGTAAAAGAAGATATTGAAACTGCTCCTGAAGAGATTGCTAATATTATAAAAGCGATGTTAAATGATGAAAAAGAAGTATAAGGAACTATTATGGAAACTAAACTAAGTGAAGAGCAAAAGGCAATTTATGAAGCACTTAGTATAAAAGAGAAACTAGCTATATTTTTGACTGAGATAGGAGATGATACAACTTCAAAAATCTTTTCAAATCTCGATATAGATATGATAACAGAGATAAGTGCAAGTATCGCTAGAGCGAGAAGAGTAGATAAACCAATAGCAACAGCCATAATAGTAGAGTTTAGTGCACTAATACAATCAAACAAGTATCTTGTAGGCGGTGGTATAGAATATGCAAAAGAGATACTTTTTAAAACATTTCCAGCAGATACAGCCCAACTTATATTAAATAAATTAGCTAAAGAGTTAGGAGAAAGCAAAAGTTTTGCTTATTTAAGTAAAGTAAAGCCTGATCAATTAGCTGGATTTATTCAACAAGAACATCCTCAAACAGTAGCTCTTATCATAGCTCATATGGAACCAAATTTAGCAGCGGAAACACTCTCTTATTTTGAAGATGATTTAAGAGCTGATATAACTTTACGGATGGCAAATTTAGGAGATATTTCTCCAACAGTGATAAAAAGAATTTCAACTATTTTAGAGAAAAAGTTAGAGGCTTTGACATCTTACAAAGTAGAAGTTGGTGGACCTCGTGCAGTTGCAGAAGTTTTAAATAAACTTAGTCAAAAGGCTTCTAAAGACACTATTGAAAAACTAGAAAAAGAGGATTTAGAACTCGCAACTACTATAAAAGAACTTATGTTTACATTTGAAGATATTATCAAGCTTGATAAAAATTCAATTAGAGAAATATTAAAAGAGTTAGATAAAAATGTTCTTATGATTGCCCTTAAAGGTGCGACTGATGAGTTAAAACAAAAATTTTTAGAAAATATGTCACAAAGAGCATCAGAAGCTTTTGAAGAAGAGTTACAATTTTTAGGACCAGTAAAAGTAAAAGATGTGGAAGAATCTCAGAGAAAAATAGTTGATGAGATACAAAAAATGGTAGAGTTAGGTAAGATCCAAATAGGCGATGCTGATGAGGTAATCGAGTAGTGAGTAAGATAATACATGATAGCAAATCAAATCAACATAATATAGAAAAGTTTGTATTTAAGCAATATAAAAAAGAAAATTCAAAAAAGGTTGATTTATCATCTATATTTAATAATAAAAATAATAAAGAATCAGAAGAAATTAAGAATCCAAAGGAAGAAAATAACAACAAAGAGTTATTTCAGAGGATAGAGGAGTTATCTTCTCAAGTTGTAAATCTACAAATGCAAAGAGAAGAAGACAAAAAACTACATCAACAAGAATTGATAAAAGTAAAAGATGAAAGTTATACTCAAGGTGTAAAAGATACAAAAGAAGCAAATGAAAGTGAAATAGAGGCATTAAAAATACAATATCTTTCAGCGACTACAAAACTTCAAGAGCTAGAGATACAAATAAAACAAAGACTTAGTGAGATTGAAGAAGAACTTATAGAAACTTCTATTATAATAGCTCAAAAAGTAATAAAAAAAGAGATTGAAGAAAATTCTAATCTTGTTGCTAAGTCCATTGTGAAATATTTAGTATCTAGTATAAAAGATGAGTTGGATGTGAGAGTATTGGTAAATCCTATTGATTATGAAGAAGTTTTAAATCAAGGATTAAATAAAAATATAAAAGTTATATCTGATAACTCTATACAAAGAGGGGGAGTTGTTATACTCTCCCCTAAAAAAAATATAGATGGAACTATATCAACTAGATTCAAAAAAACTCTTCAACTTATAAAAGAGAGTTAGGGTATTCCATATGCTAAAAGAAAAAACTACAAAAGAGTTAGAAACTCTATGTCAAGATATACGAGAAAAAATACTTAAAACTGTTAGTAAAAATGGTGGTCATTTAAGCTCTACTTTAGGTGCTGTTGAACTTATAGTTGCGATGCACTCTGTTTTTGATAGTAAATCAGATCCATTTATTTTTGATGTATCACACCAAGCTTATGCACATAAACTTCTAACGGGCAGATGGGATAAATTTGATACTTTAAGAACATTTGGTGGACTTAGTGGATATACAAAACCTAGTGAAAGTGATGAAGATTACTTTATAGCAGGACATAGTTCAACTTCTATTTCACTTGCAGTTGGTGCTGCTAAGGCGATAAAATTAAAAGGTGAAGATAGAGTACCAGTTGCATTTATAGGTGATGGATCTATGAGTGCAGGTATGGTATATGAAGCTTTAAATGAACTTGGAGATAGAAAATACCCAGTAGTTATTATATTAAATGATAATGAGATGAGTATTAGTAAACCTATTGGGGCTATAAGTAACTATCTTTCACATGTGGTAAGTGGAAAATTTTATCAAAAGTTTAAAAAAACTACTAAAACTATACTAGAACATTTCCCAGATAGTGCATCATATATGGCAAGAAAGTTTGATGAAAGTTTAAAGCTGATAACTCCAGGAGTACTTTTTGAAGAGTTAGGCATAGAGTATATAGGTCCAGTTGATGGTCATAATGTATCATCTTTAATAGAAACTTTTAAAATTGCAAAAGAGATGAAAAAACCAGTTTTAATTCATGCTCAAACTATAAAAGGAAAAGGTTACAATAAAGCTGAAGGAACTCAAGAGCATTGGCATGGGGTTGGAAAATTTGATCTTGAGACGGGTGAGTCTTTAAGTAAGTCAAAAGCTCCAAGTGCTACAAAAATATTTTCGGATAAACTTT
Organism: Campylobacterales bacterium; assembly: GCA_027055005.1. Classification (GTDB taxonomy): domain Bacteria; phylum Campylobacterota; class Campylobacteria; order Campylobacterales; family QNZT01; genus SZUA-1377. The sequence goes on along the minus strand of JALUNR010000051.1, from coordinate 36,068 downwards.
TAGAGTTAGCAAGAAAAGATAAAAAAGTAGTTGGAGTAACAGCTGCTATGCCAAGTGGAACTGGATTAAAACCACTTATGGAAGAATTTCCCGAAAGGTTTTGGGATGTAGCTATAGCAGAACAGCATGCAGTTACTTCTATGGCAGCTATGGCAAAAGAAGGATTTAAACCTTATGTAGCTATTTATTCTACCTTTTTACAAAGAGCTTATGATCAAATTATACATGATAGTTGTATTTTAAATCTTCCTATAAAATTTGCAATAGACAGGGCGGGAATAGTAGGAGAGGATGGAGAAACTCATCAGGGTGTATTTGATGTAAGTTTTTTAAGATGTATTCCAAATATGACTCTTATAGCTCCAAGAGATGCAAAAATGTTAGAAAATGTGATAGAGTTTACTAAAGATTTTCCTTCTCCTATAGCATTTAGGTATCCACGGGGAAGTTTTTTTGAATTGGACCACGATGCAAAAGAAATAAGTTTTGCAAAAGGTGAAGTTTTACAAACTTCAGATTCAGATTTAGCCTTTATAGGTTATGGAACAGGAGTTTCAAAAGCATATCAAACTTCAAAAGAATTAAAAAAAGATGTGACAATAGTTGATTTGATTTTTCTAAAACCATTGGATAAAAAATTGCTAAAAGAACTTTCTCAAAAACATAAAAAATGGTTTGTTTTTAGTGATACTGCGAAAATAGGTGGAGTAGCTACATCTTTGGAAGAATTTTTACAAGAAGAAAATATTTTAGATGTTAAAATAGTAAGTTTTGAATATGAGGATAAATTTATAGAACATGGAAATACGAGATTGGTAGAAAAAAGTTTAGGACTTTTACCAACTCAACTAGCAAGGAAAGTACTTGAAAATTAAAATAAATAAAGATAAACTTCATGAAGCAAAAGAACAATTAAAACCAAAATCAACTTGGTGGGCATTGATAGGTATAGTATTTTTTTTCTTTGTACCAGAGATTATAGCATATTTTTGGGGAACAGAGTTAAAAGTTTATTTTGAACACTTGGCAACACAAGAAAGTAGTCAGATAATGAAAAAACTGTATCAAGAAACAGCTCAAATGATAAGTGAAAATAGTATTTTAAATATTATTATAGGATTTGGTTTTGTATATTGGTGGTATTATGAGAGGAAAAAAATCCTCTCATAAACTAGTTACAACTCTTCAGCATGTTTACTTAAGTATTCAGCAACACCATCAGTATTTGGTTTCATTCCTTCATCGCCTGGTTGCCATCCAGCAGGACATACTTCTCCATGTTCATTTGTAAATAGCATAGTATCTACCATTCTTAGCATTTCATCTATATTTCTTCCAAGTGGTAAGTCATTTATAACTGCATGTCTTATTGTTCCATCAGCATCTATCAAAAAACTTCCTCTAAGTGCAACACCACCATCAAGTAGTACATCATAATCTTTTGATATTTGTTTACTAAGATCAGCTACTAATGGATATTTAACTCTTCCTATACCACCCTCTTTTTCTGGAGTTTCTCTCCATGCAAAGTGTGAAAACTGACTATCAACTGAAACACCGATAACATTTATTCCTCTTTTAGAAAACTCTTCTATTCTGTGAGAAAATGCGATAATCTCGCTTGGACAAACAAATGTAAAATCAAGTGGATAGAAAAATAAAACTGTACCCTTTTCTCCAAAGTTTTTATAAAGATTAAAATCTTCAACTATACTACCATCAGCTAAAACAGCACTTGCTGTAAAATCTGGTGCTTTTTTTGTTACTAACATAATTTCTCCTTGTTAAAAATTATTTGAAGAAAAATATTATCCAATAAACTCTTAAAAAAAGATTAGATACTATTGCATTTTATAAAATTTAAATATAAAGGATCAAGAAAACGATGATAAATGAATATTTATTTACTAGTGAGAGTGTTACTGAGGGACATCCAGATAAAATGGCTGACCAAATAAGTGATGCAATATTAGATTATATTATTGAAAGAGATCCAAATGCTAGAGTTGCTTGTGAAACTTTGCTTTCAAATGGTTTTTGTGTTATAGCAGGAGAGTTAAAAACTACTACTTATGCACCTATGCAAGATATAGCAAGAGAAGTAGTTAGAAATATTGGCTACACCGATGCTCAATTTGGATTTGATTATAGAAGTGCTGGAGTACTAAACGGAGTAGGAGAACAAAGTTCAGATATAAACCAAGGAGTTGACCAAGCAGATGGTGAAATAGGAGCTGGAGATCAAGGTTTGATGTTTGGTTATGCTTGTCATGAAACTGATGTTCTGATGCCTCTACCTATAACTTTAGCTCATAAATTAACTTCATCTTTGGCAAAGAGTAGAAAAAATGGAACTTTGCCATTTTTAAGGCCGGATGGAAAAGCTCAAGTAACAGTTAGATATATAGATGGAAAACCAGCAGAGATAGATACAATAGTTGTTTCTACTCAACACTCAGATAATATTAGCCAAGATGATTTAAAAGAAGCAGTTATAGAAGAAGTTGTAAAGAAAAACCTACCAACAAATATAATAACAGATAATATAAAATATCATATCAATCCAACAGGAAGATTTGTTATTGGAGGTCCTCAAGGTGATGCAGGACTTACTGGAAGAAAGATTATTGTTGATACTTATGGTGGAAGTTGTCCTCATGGTGGTGGAGCTTTTAGTGGTAAAGATCCAAGTAAAGTAGATAGAAGTGCAGCTTATATGGCAAGATACATTGCAAAAAACTTAGTAGGGGCAGGAGTGAGTGAAAAAGTAACAATCCAACTAGCTTATGCCATAGGTGTAGTTGAACCAGTATCTATATATGTCGATACGCATGGTACTTCAAATGTAGATGATACTAAGTTAGAAAGTGCAGTAAGAGAGATTTTTAAGCTTACTCCAAAGGGGATTATAGAAAGTTTAGATCTTTTAAAACCTAGATATTTTAAAACAGCTTCATATGGGCATTTTGGAAGAGAAGAAGATTCATTTACTTGGGAAAAGTTAGATAAAGTTGAAGATATTAAAAGCTATTTTAATATTTAGGATGATATAATTTTAATTCCATTTTAAAAGAAGGAGAAAATATGGCAGTTGTAATTACTGATATATGTATAAACTGTGGTGCTTGTATAGACGAGTGTCCAGTTGAGGCTATCGTTGATGACGAGGATAATCCAACAGGTGAAGAAACTTACTATGTTTATGAAGATAAATGTGTTGAGTGTGTAGGTCATCATGACGAACCAGCTTGTGCTGAAGCATGTCCTACAGAAGGGTGTATTGTTTGGGGTGAACCAAAAGATGGTCAAACTCTAAGTGATAGCAGAGGAGAGGCTGGAGAACCAGTTGTAGAAGACTAAGCTTTTCTAAAATCAAGGTTAGCCCTATATGGGTTAGCCTAACTTCTAAAAAATTCTAAAAGTTTAATTCCTATTTTATATTTCTTTTGATATACTCCGAGCCTAAAATTATAGACGGAGAAAATTATGGAAAAAACACTATCAATCATAAAACCAGATGCTGTTAAAAAAGGTGTTATTGGTAAGATTATAGATAGATTTGAATCAAATGGGCTTAGAATTGCAGCTATGAAAAAAATCAAACTAGATGAAAAAACAGCTGGTGAATTTTATGAAGTGCATAAAGAAAGACCTTTCTTTGGTGAACTTGTAGAGTTTATGACAAGTGGACCAGTTGTTGTTATGGCATTAGAAGGTGAAGGTGCAGTACTTAAAAACAGAGAACTTATGGGTGCAACTGATCCAAAAGAGGCTGAAAAAGGAACTATTAGAGCTGATTTTGCTGAAAGTATAGATGCAAATGCAGTTCACGGAAGTGATAGTCTTGAAAATGCTGATAGAGAGATAAAGTTCTTTTTTAGCAAAGAAGAGATATTATAAGAGAAATTTTATGAGAGTAGAGTTTAGAAAAATACCAACTACAAATACACCTTTTTCTTTAGATAAAGATGGTGTTAATTATAGTGGTGTTTTTAAAAAACTTTCTCCTAAAATGGTAGAAATTGATTTAAATATTTTTGGAGAGCTAAAACATACTTGTGATGGTTGTTTGGAAGATTTTAAATTAAAAATAGATGAAACTTCAAAGTTGTTGATCAATGATGGAGTTTATAGTGGTAATGATATGGATATTATTGAAAGTTTTGATGGTTTTATCGATTTTGATGAAATTGCTCAAAGTGAGATAGAGTCTATAAAAAGTGATTACCACTATTGTAATAAATGTAAAAATAATTTTAAGGAGTAGAAAATGGCAGTACCAAAGCGAAGAGTGAGTAAGACTAGAGCAGCAAAAAGAAGAACTCACTATAAACTAAAATTAGCAAATCCTGTGAAAGATGCTGATGGAACTTACAGAATGCCTCACCATATAAACAAAACTACTGGTGAATATAAAGCAAACAGTTAAAAATGTATAAAATTGCAATAGATGCAATGGGTGGAGATTTCGGTGCTTCACCTATTGTTGAAGGAACTATTCTTGCCTTAAAGAAAACAAGAGAAAAATTTGGTGTTATTTTTGTTGGTAAAAGAAATGAAATAGAACCTTTTATTCCTAAAAAATTTAAAAATAGAATTGAAATTGTAGAGTGTGATGATGTATTTGAAATGAATGAATCATCTACCGATGTACTTAAAAGAAAAGAATCATCTATATATAAAGCCATAGAATTAGTAAAATCTGGTAATGCAGATGGAGTTGTGAGTGCAGGACATAGTGGAGCTACTATGAGCCTTTCAACTTTAAGGATAGGTCGAATAAAAGGTGTTTCTCGTCCAGCTATTGCCACTTTAATGCCAACATCAACAACAGGTGGAAGAAGTTTAGTTTTAGATGTGGGAGCAAATGTTGATTGTAAAGCTGAACATTTAGTGGAGTTTGCCATAATGGGTGGAGCTTATGTAAAAGATGTGCTAAAAGTTGAAAATCCTAGAGTTGGTTTATTGTCAAATGGTGAAGAAGATTCTAAAGGAAATGAAGTTACAAAAGAAGCTTTTAAATTACTTCAATCTTATCCAAACTTTATCGGAAATGTAGAAGGAAGTGATATTTTTAAAGGTGAAGTTGATGTTATTACTTGTGATGGTTTTGTTGGAAATATCCTTCTTAAAACAAGTGAGGGAGTCGCAAGTTCGATTTCAAAAATAATTAAACAAAATATAAAAAAATCTCCAACGGCACTAACAGGTGCACTTTTGATGAGAAGAGTTTTTAAAGTACTCAAGAAGCAAGTTGATTATGCTGAGTATGGTGGAGCTCCACTTTTAGGAGTGAAAAAATGTACTATAATCTGTCATGGAAAGAGCAATAAAATAGCTATAAAAAATGCCATATATCAAGCATTAGCTTATGTTAAGACAGATATTAGTAGAGATATAGAACAAAATTTATTAAAATACAAATCATAAAAATATTACAAAAGAGGAGTGTAAAAAAAATATGTATGCATCATTTAAATCAATCGGATCTTATACTCCTCCAAAGTCTTTAACAAATAAAGATTTAGAAAAAATGGTAGATACTACTGATGAGTGGATAACTCAAAGGACAGGTATTAAAAACAGATATATAGCAGAAACTGAACAGTCAACAAGTGATTTAGCTTTTGAGGCAGCGAAATTGGCAATAAAAAGAGCAAATATCGATAAAAGTGAAGTCGATGCAATAATCTTAGCTACTATTACACCTGATTTTTTTTGTATGCCTTCAACGGCTTGTGTAGTGGCAGATAAACTAGGTATCAAAAATATTATGGCATTTGATATAAGTGCAGCTTGTAGTGGATTTATTTATGCACTCAATATTGCAAAATCTTTTGTAGAGTCTGGTATGAAGAAAAATGTACTTATCATAGGAGCTGAGAAACTTAGCTCGATAGTTGATTATACAGATAGAACTACTTGTATTTTATTTGGTGATGGAGCAGGAGCTGCTATTATTGGTGCAACTGAAGATAAATCAAAAGCCATAATAGATGTAAAAACTTCAGCAGATGGGCAGTTCCAGGACTTTTTAGTAACTCCTGGAGGAGGAAGTAAAAATCCTTGTAGTCAAAATGTACTAAATGAAAAACTTCAATATCTCCAAATGAAAGGAAATGAAACTTTCAAATTAGCAGTAAATACTCTGACAAATGATGTAAAAGAAATACTAGAAGAAAACAACATCACAAGTGAAGATTTGGATTACTTCATCCCTCATCAAGCAAACTTTAGAATCATAGATGCAGTAGGGAGGAAACTCAAAATACCAAAAGAAAAAATAGCCATAACAGTAGACAAGTATGGAAATACCTCAGCTGCTTCAATCCCTATGGCGATAAATGAGTGGTATGAAGAAGGAAAATTAAAAAGCGGAAATTTGATGTTACTAGATACTTTTGGCGGTGGACTTACATGGGGAAGTGCTTTAGTTAGGTTCGCTTTAGAGGAATAAAACTCAAAAAAGAAAAGATTTAGATTATTAAATAATAATGAAATTATGTAGTTTATTTTACAGTTTTTAGTCTTTTGGATTTATAATCCCTCTAGTAAAACTTCCCAAAGCATATTTACTTCATTATCATTTAAAAAAAGAGTTGATTTACTTTTAAATAGCTCTTTTATTTTTTTGTTTTCCATGCAAAAGCCTTTTAAACAATTTCTACATGATAAAAGGTAGCTTCTTTTTATTATTGAATTTTGTTTACAATTTTTTCCACATATAAAGCATTTGAAGTCAATATGAAGTCTTCCTTCATATTCTAAGAGTTTTAAAAAACTTTCTATTAAAACTCTTTTGGAATTTTGAACTTTTAGTTTTTTGTTGGCTTCCTTTAAAAGTTCAAAATAAAAACTGTCTATTTCATTTACATCTTTTAAGTGTTTGTATAGTAGTTTAATAAACTCTTGCCAATCGTAAAATTTGTTGTATATTAGTTGCCAAGAAAAACCTAGTTGCACTACTTCTCTTAGCATAGCTATGGAAGATTTAGCAGAGTAAATAGGTACAAAGTCTATCATATATCCTAAATTTATAGATGAGTGACGAGAGCCATAGAACCTATAAAGAGTTTTTAATCTTTTCTTTGTCAGGACTGTAACTATTAGATCCTCATCTTTTACTTTTACTATATTTAGTATTATCCCTTGCATAGGGTAATTGTAACAGATTTAATCAAAAAATTAGCAAAAATTAGGTAGAATAAGCGACTTTTAAAAAAACCTGAAGTTTATAAAGTAATTTATAAATTTAGGACAAAGGCAGTAAATGGATATTTTAAAAAGCTTTAAAGATAACTGTGGATTTGGATTGTTGGCTAGTATTGACAATACTCCTACACATCAAAATGTAGAAGATGCTATTATTTCACTTGAAAGGATGATGCATCGAGGTGCTATTGCAGCTGATGGAAAAAGTGGTGATGGTAGTGGGCTTTTATTTGGTATGCCAAAAGAGTTTATGAAAAAGAAAGCTCAAGAAAATGGGGTTAATCTTCCTAGACAGTTTGCAGTAGGTATGCTTTTTTTACAAAATGATAAACAAAAAGAAGTTATTTCAGCAAAATGTGAAGAAAATGACTTAAAAGTCCTTTTTTACAGAGAAGTACCTATAAATACAGAGGCTTTAGGAGAACAAGCACTATCAGTTTTACCAAAGATTACTCAAGTTTTTATTACACCAAGTTCGATAGTAGCTACAAAAAAGTTTGATGCACTTTTATATCTAACAAGAAGACTTATCGAAGTTGAACTTAAAGATTATGAAGATTTTTATATCCCTTCATTTAGCTCTTCAACTATATCTTATAAAGGTTTAGTTATGCCAACTCACATCAAAGAGTTTTATACTGATTTAAGTGATGAGGATTTTAAAGTAGGTTTTGCACTTTTTCACCAAAGATTTTCTACAAATACACTGCCAAAATGGAAATTAGCTCAACCTTTTAGACATATAGCACATAACGGAGAGATAAACTCAGTTAGTGCAAACAGATACAACATAGACATAAAATGTGAAGATATTACAAGTGAAGTTTACTCTAAAAAAGAGCTTCAAAAACTATTTCCTATAACTTCAAATGATTTAAGTGATAGTGGTAGTTTAGACAATGTTTTTGAGTTTTTGATATCAAATGGTATGGATTTTTTCAAAGCAGCTCGTGCTCTTATTCCTGCACCGTGGCAAAATGCACCTCATATGGATTCTCACCTAAGGGCATATTATGAGTATATGAGTACTTGTTTTGAAGCATGGGATGGACCAGCAGCAGTAAGTTTGACTGATGGAAGATTTATCGGTTGTGTATTAGATAGAAATGGTTTAAGACCAGCAAAATACATCATCACAAAAGACAATCGTATCATCATAACAAGTGAGTATGGAGTCTTAGAGGTAGAAAATGATCTTGTAGTAGAGCAAGGAAGACTTCAAAGTGGTGAAATGATAGGAGTAGATCTAAAGTTTGGAAAAGTTTTAAAAAGTGATCAAATAGATGAGTACCTTAAAAACTCGAATCCTTACTCTGAGTGGCTTAATCAAAATATGACTTATCTTCAAGAATTTGTAGAACTTCCATTTTCAGATACTAGTAAGTATGAGATAAAAGAATTAGCAGTAAAACAAAGGCTTTCAAATATTTCACAAGAAACTATCGAGATGGTTATAGAGCCTATGATGAAAGATGGTAAAGAAAATACAGGAGCTATGGGAGATGATACTCCTATGGCAGCTTTTAGCTCCCAACAGAGAAACTTTACTGATTACTTTAAACAAAAGTTTGCACAAGTTACAAATCCACCAATAGATCCTATAAGAGAAAAAGTTGTTATGAGTTTAAACACTGGATTTGGTGAACTTAGAAATATCCTTCATGAAGATCCAGATCATGCTATGAGGATAAAAGCTGTCTCTCCAATCTTGATGGAGGAGAAGTTGAAAGTTTTATTGTCATTTGGAAATGAGAGTAACCCAAGGTATAATTCACACTACAAAAACAAAACTTTTTCGACTCTTTTTACATCTGACTTAAAAGCTTCATTAGATTCTCTTGTCAATAAAATAGTAAGAAGTGTAAAAGAGGATGGTATAAGAATAATAGTTCTTTCAGATAGATGTGATAATCAAAATATGAAATTTATCCCTATGGCAATGGTTATTGGAAGATTAAATAAAATTTTAAAACAAGAGGGAGTAAGGCATCTAACTTCTACTATTGCAGAAACCAGCGAAGTGTTTGACTCTCATTCAGCGGCAGTTATGATTGCATATGGAGTAAATGCTATATATCCATATCTTTTATATGCAACTGTACTAGATATTGTTAGAAAACAAGATTTAAGTCAATATGAGCAAAAAGAAGCTTTTAAAAGTACTCACCAAGCACTAGGAGCTGGACTTTTAAAAATCATGTCAAAGATGGGTATAGCAACTATAGCATCATATAGAAGTTCATCACTTTTTGATGTATTAGGATTATCAAATGAAATAGTTGATGACTGTTTTAATGATTCTCATGCTCTTATTCCTGGACTTGGATATAATGATATAGAGGAAAGGATAGAGAGATATTATCAAAATGCTATTTCTATTATGGGAGTTAAAAAACTATTTCCATTGGAAGTTGGTGGACTTCATAAGTTTGTTTTTGGAAAAGAACATCATGATTATGCACCTCTTGTTGTAAATACTCTTCATCAAGCTAGTGTAAGTGGTAAAAAAGAGGATTTTGAAAAATATAAAGATGTAGTTAATAATCGTAACTTTAAGATGATAAGAGATTTTTTTGAATTTAAAAGTGATAAAAAATCCATAAGTTTAGAAGAAGTAGAGCCTAAAGAGAATATTTTCAAAAGATTTGCAAGTGCAGCTATGAGTCTTGGTTCAATCTCTCCAGAAGCTCATGAAGCGATAGCTCAAGCTATGAATGAACTTGGAGCTCAAAGTAACTCGGGAGAGGGTGGAGAAGCTAGTGAAAGGTTAAAAACTATTAGAAACTCTAAAATAAAGCAAATAGCATCAGGAAGATTTGGTGTTACTCCAGAGTATTTAAGGAGTGCAGAGGAGATACAGATAAAAGTTGCTCAAGGTGCAAAGCCAGGAGAGGGTGGGCAACTTCCAGGTCACAAAGTTACTGCACTTATAGCAAGTTTAAGATATACAACTCCAGGAGTTACTCTTATATCTCCTCCTCCTCATCATGATATTTATTCTATTGAGGATTTGGCTCAACTTATTTTTGATATGAAACAGATAAATCCTGATGCAAAGATAACAGTAAAACTGGTTTCTACTAGCGGGGTAGGAACTATTGCTGCTGGTGTTGCAAAAGCTTATGCTGATAAAATCATCATCTCAGGTGGAGATGGTGGAACAGGTGCAGCACCATTAACAAGTATCAAAAATGCAGGAAATCCTTGGGAGTTAGGACTTAGCGAAGCTCACAATGCTTTAAAAGTAAATGGACTTAGAGGATTTGTACATCTTCAAACAGATGGTGGACTTAAAACTGGACTTGATGTTATAAAAGCTGCTATGCTAGGTGCTGAAAGTTATGCTTTTGGTACAGCTACTCTTTGTATGGTAGGTTGTAGAATCCTTAGAATATGTCATATGAACAAGTGTACAGTAGGAGTTGCAACTCAAGATCCACAACTTCGTGAACACTTTGTCGGAAATGTAAACAGAGTTAAAAATTTCTTTACACTACTTGCTGAAGATGTTAGAGAAATACTAGCAAGTCTTGGTTATTCAAGCCTTGAAGAGATAGTAGGTAGAAGTGATCTTTTGAAAGTTATAGATGATGAATTTGCTAAGAAATTTGATTTTAGTTCAGTACTCAGAAGGCTTGATGGAGTAGATACTTGTCAAGTAGAAGAAAATAAACCTTTTGATGATAATGCTTACGAAAAAGAGATACTAAAAGAGGTATATCCAGTTATCCAAAATCCTGGTGAGAGTATGACTTTGAAGAAAAAAATCTCTAATCTAAACAGAAGTTTTGGTACCTTGATAAGTGGTGAGATAGCAAAATACTATGGAAATCAAGGTTTAAAAGAGGACTCTATCACTTTTAAACTAACGGGTATTACAGGACAATCTTTGGGAGCATTTTTGATAAATGGAGTTAGTATCTATGTAAATGGTGCAGGAAATGACTATATTGGAAAAGGTATGAATGGTGGTAAGATAATCATTACTCCTAAAACTCAAGGAGATAACTTTTCATGTGGAGGAAATACTTGTCTTTACGGTGCAACTGGTGGAAAACTTTTTGTAGCTGGAAGTGTTGGAGAGAGATTTGGTGTTAGAAACTCTGGAGCTATTGCAGTTATAGAAGGGGCTGGAGATCATGCTTGTGAATATATGACTGGGGGGATAGTAGTAAATCTTGGAAAAACTGGTGTAAACTTTGGTGCTGGTATGACTGGAGGAGTTGCATTTATCTATGATGAAGAACATAACTTTATAGATAATCTAAACCAAGAGTTAGTAGTAGCAAGTAGAATAGATATGGATGAAAGTGATGAAGAAAGACACTTTATCAAAAGGATTTTAAAAGAGTATATAGCAGAAACTGGAAGTAAAAAAGCTACAAATATACTTGAAAACTTTAGACATAATATAAGAAATTTTTGGATAATAAAACCAAAAGACATGAAACGAGTACCACTAAACCCTCAGGAGGGAGATTAGTTAGATATGAATAAGAGTTATATCATGAAGGAACAAAAATGCAAAATTTTACAGAATTAGAAAGAATAGATCCTTTTAAAAGAGGGTCGAACGAGAGAAAAAAAGATTTTAATGAAATATATAATATTTTTAAAAGAAGTGAAGCGGCAGCTCAAGCAAATAGATGTGTTCAGTGCGGTGATCCATACTGCCACAACAAATGCCCACTTCACAACTACATACCAAACTGGCTTAGAGCAACTGCTTCTAAAGAGTTAGAGCTTGGGTTTAGATTATCAAATGAAACAAACCCTTTTCCTGAGATAACAGGCAGAATCTGTCCTCAAGATAGACTTTGCGAGGGGGATTGTACACTTGAACAAGATGGTTACTCTGCTATCACAATAGGCTCTATTGAAACTTATCTAAGTGAAGAGGGATTTAAAAAAGGTTTAAAACCAGAATTTGCTAGTGAGTTTAGTGGCAAAAAAGTAGCGATTGTAGGAAGTGGACCAGCTGGATTTGCAACTGCAACTTATCTTTTAAGAAGTGGCATCCAAGTAGAAATGTTTGAAAAAAATGAAAAACCAGGTGGGCTTTTGACTTATGGTATTCCATCTTTCAAGTTAGAAAAAAGTATTGTTTTTAGAAGATTTGACTTTTTGACAGAAGCTGGTATGAAACTTCACTTAAATACAGAAGTTGGAAAAGATGTGGAGTTAAAAGATTTGATAGAAAATTTTGATGCAGTTTTTATTGGTATAGGAGCTGAAAAAAGTAAAAAAGCAAGACTTGAAAATGAAGATGCAAAAGGAACTTTTTTAGCAATAGAATTTTTGAGAAATATTCAAAAGAAACTATTTGGTGAAAAATATGACTCTTATTATGATGTAAAAGGAAAAGATGTAGTCGTTATAGGTGGTGGAGATACTGCTATGGATTGTATAAGAACATCTCTAAGAGAAAAGGCAAAGTCTGTAAAATGTTTATATAGAAGAGATGCCCTGAATATGCCAGGAAGTAAAAAAGAGTTCAAAAATGCGAAAGAAGAGGGTGCAGAGTTTATATTTCAAGCATCTCCTAAAAAAGTGCTTATAAATGAAAATGATGAAGTGGTAGGAGTAGAAGTAGTAAAAACTACTCTTTCTCAAAAAGATGAGAGTGGAAGAAGTAGGGTTGAGATTATAGATGGAAGTGAATATAAAGTAGATGCCGATGTTGTTATCTTTGCACTTGGTTTTGACACTGTAAACCCTGAGTTTTTAAGTGAAAATGGAATCCTTACCAACAAATGGGGCGAAATAGAAGTCGATGCAAATGGTCAAACTTCAGTTCCATTTGTTTTTAGTGGAGGGGACTGTCAAAGAGGAAGTGACTTGGTTGTAACTGCTGCTGCAGATGGGAAAAGGGCTGCTGAAAATTTAGCTAAACTTTTAAAAAAATAGAGGATTGAGATTAGTCTCAGTCCAAATTTATGAGTTTCTCTTAAGTAAACAAAGCATATACTAGCAAAATTAAATATATTAAATGAGGACTATTATGAACTTTAGTAATCTTTTTAAAAATTTTAGAAAAGAGCAACCAACTAAAAATGAAGCACCATCTCACTGGGTAAAATGTAAAAAATGTAACTCTTTGATGTACTATAAAGAGGTTGATAACAATCAAAATGTCTGCCCAAAATGTGAATATCACTTTCGAATAGGGCAGCAAAGAAGAATAGAACTCTTAGCTGATGAAGGAACTTTTGTAGAGATGGATGCAAACCTTATTCCAACAGATCCTCTAAAATTTGTAGATAAAAAATCGTATAAAAAAAGAATAGAAGAGAATGAAAAAAAGACAAATAGAAAAAGCTCAGTTGTAAGTGGAGAGTGCACTATAAACTCAATTCCAGCTCAACTAGTAGTATTTGACTTTAACTTTATGGGCGGAAGTTTAGGATCAGTAGAGGGTGAAAAGATAGTAAGAGCAGTAAACAGAGCGATAGAAAAAAAACAAGGTGTTGTTATCATAAGTGCTAGTGGAGGAGCTAGGATGCAAGAAAGTACCTACTCACTTATGCAAATGGCAAAAACTTCAGCTGCACTAAAAAAACTTGCAAAACACAACCTACCATATATCTCAATACTAACAGACCCTACTATGGGAGGAGTAAGTGCTTCTTTTGCAATGCTAGGAGATATGATTATTGCTGAGCCTGGAGCTTTGATAGGATTTGCAGGACAAAGAGTTATCAAACAAACTATCGGTGCAGAACTTCCTGAAGGATTTCAAACAGCTGAGTTTTTACTAGAACACGGTTTTTTAGATATGGTAGTAAAAAGAACTGAGTTAAAATATAGAGTTTCTCAAACTTTAAAATACTTCTCGGCAAACATGGATTTGAGTGAGAGTGTTAGCTGACTTATATGCCCTATATGATTTTGAACTAAATCAAAAAATGGGCAACAAATCCATAGATGAGTTTTTACAAATCTGTAAAAAACACAATGCAAAAATCATCCAATACCGAGATAAAGTAAATGATATTGACAGTAAAATAGACTCAATCATGAAGCTAAAAGCTAACTTTGACGGAAAAGTTTTAGTAAATGATGATATAGAGTTAGCTCTTTTTTGTGATGGAGTTCATTTGGGACAAGAGGATTTAAAAGAAGTCGATAAAGATTTTGAAAATGCAGTTAAAAAAGTAAGAAACCAAATAGGTAGAAAAACTTTAGGACTATCAACTCACAACAAAGAAGAAATACTTTTAGCAAACACCCTTGATATAGACTACATAGGACTTGGAGCATATAGAGATACTTCAACTAAAAAAGATATAAAAGAAGTTTTAGGGGAAAAAATAAAAGAGTTAGCATTACTTAGTACTCATCCAGTTGCTATTATAGGTGGGGTAAAAGTCAGTGATGAGATAGATTTTGCTAAGTATAAGGTGGTTGGTAGTGATTTGTATCTATGCGATTGAAAAAAACTCAAAAGATGAATTTGAACCTATATTAAAAAATTATCAAAAAATGATAAGTAAGTACTCTTCTTTAACTTATAAATCAATCTTTAACAATAAAATCGCTTTTTCACAAAACCAAACCAAGGAGTTGGCTAAGAAGAGTTATACTGACACATTTACTCCACTTTTAAAAGGTTATAATATTGCTTTGCATCCGGATGCAAAAGCTTTAGATAGTTTTGAGTTTGCAAAAATATTTGAAAATAATGCAAATATAAACTTTTTTATAGGTGGGGCATATGGGTTTGAAAAAGAGTTTTTAAATAAATGTGATAGAGTTATTTCACTAAGTTCCTTAACTTTTAGCCATAAAATAGCCAAAGTTATACTCTATGAGCAAATATATAGAGCTTATACTATAATCAATTCTCATCCATATCATAAGTAAAGCATATAATCTTAAAGTAAAATTATATTTATATAATAATTTTAAAGTTAAGTTTAACAAAATATTTGATATAACTTTAAAACAATTTTTGAGGAGTATAAGATGAATGAAAATGAATTAAAAATGTTTAAAAGAATTTTGCTTGATAGAAAAGAGCAGATTTTAAAAAATATTGTAGAGTATAAAAGTGAAATAGGGGAGTTAAAAAGTAGTGAAACAAGTGATGATGCTGATTTGGCAACAATAACAATAGATACAGCACTTGAAGAAACTTTGACAAAAAAACAGTCAAAAGAACTTGATGAGATAGAGTATGCTTTAAGTAAAATAGATGAAGGAACATATGCTATTTGTGAAATGTGTGAAGAAGAAATAGGAATAGAAAGACTTAAAGTCAAACCTCAGGCGAGATATTGTATAGTATGTAGAGAAATAGTAGAAAAGACAACTATTTAAAGGAATACAATGGGATTTAAAAAATATTTACTTTTTGGCTTAGTATTAGTAATAGCTACTGGATTATATGTTTATAGTTTAACAGATGCTACATATTCGTTAACAGTTGCAGGAATAACTATACCTTCATTGCCAATAGCTGTATGGGTCGTTCTACCTATGGCAATTCTTTATATTTTTACAATAATCCATCTTATGTTTTATGGGACTCTTGGCTTTTTTAGGTTGAAAAAAATAAAAAATGATGCTATAAAATTTCTTGAAAATGAAAAAAGAGCATTACTTGGTAAAAAAATAAGTAACAATGAATATAAGAGTGAAATATTTAAGTTACCAGGAAAAGTTTTACCACTGTTAAATATAGATCCAAAAAGATATAGTGGTTATAGGATTCATGATGATGGTATAGAAGATATTTTAGAAGCTAAACAAAAAGTTTATGAAGGTAATGTACTTGACTTATCGAAGTTTGGACTACAACCTGATAATGCTTTGATGATTAAAAATTATGAAAATATGCTTAGAGTTGATAAAAGTTATGCTGCTACTATCTTAAAAAAATGTAAGGATGAAGAGTTACTCAAAAAAGCATCAGTAGCTATGGCTGAGTATTCTCCTATAAGTGAACTTCAAAAATACAATGTAAAAATGACAAAAGAGATTTTATATAAGCTTATAGATAGAATAGGTGAAAAGGATTTTGAGCTTTCAAATGATAAAATACTAGATTATTCTGAAGAGCTTAACTTTGATTCTCATGATTTGATAGAACTTGTAAAAAAACTAAAAGATAAACTTTCTCCTGATGAGAGAGTAAAATTTGCGATACAATTGATAGCTAAATTCCCTGAAAATGGTGCAGATGCTTATCTTTATACTATGTTTGATCTTCAAATGATAGATAAAGTGAGAGACTTTTTAGATAACTCAGGAAAAAAAGAGTACACAAAATACAAACACTTACTATTTTTAAAAGATAACGGTAAAAACTTCGACATAGATATGTTTGTATAGTTTACAAAGCAGTATGAAGATAGATTTTTCAAAAAAAGATCTACTCTTTTTAGCTCCACTTGCTGGATATACTGATCTACCTTTTAGACAAGTGGTTAAAAAGTTTGGTGTAGATGTAACTGTTAGTGAAATGATAAGCTCAAATGCTTTTATACACCACTCAACCAAAACTTTAAGAATGCTAGAAAAAGCTCCTAATGAAGACCCATATATAGTTCAAATCGCAGGAAATAGTGAAGAAACAATCAAACAAGCAGTTTTACTTTTAAATGATATGGATGGTATAGATGGCATAGATTTAAATTGTGGTTGCCCAGTCCCAAAAGTGGTAAATCACGGCTCAGGCAGCTCACTTTTAAAAGATTTGCCAAAAATGGGAAGACTGATAGAAACTATAAAGAAATACTCAAACAAAAGATACCTCTCAGTTAAAAGTCGATTAGGATTTGAAAGTAAATATCCAAAAGAGATAGCAAAAGTAGTGGAACAAAGTGGGGCAGACTGGATAACTCTACACGGAAGAACAAGATCTGACAAATACAAACCAGACAGAATCGACTACAATTCCATAGCCGATGCAAAACAAGCAGTATCAATCCCCGTTGTAGCAAATGGAGATATAAACTCTTTACAAAAATACAAAGAGGTAAAAGAGATAACTGGATCTGATGCAGTTATGATAGGAAGAGGAGCAGTTGGAAATCCTTGGATATTTTATCAAATCAAAAATGATTTAGAGGTCGTAAAAAAAGATAAAATCAAAGAGATTATACTAGAACACTTCAACTCTATGCTAGAAGTTTATGGGGATTTGGGAGTTGCTATATTTAGAAAGCACCTCCATACCTACTCAAAAAACTTTCCACTTGCCAGTTCCTTTAGAGATAGAGTAAATAGAACTAATAATAGAGATATCATGAGAGGGTATATCGAGGAGTTTTTTAGTTAAATAAAATCTTTTATTTAACTTTATGATGTGAATAAACTCTCTCACTCTTAGGTCTTTTTGCATCTTTATTAATATTATCTATTATAAATATAGGTGCAGCGAATATATAGAGAATTGTACTAACAAAAAATATTATCAAGAGATAAAATCCTATCTTATTTTTGTCCATAAAAAGCCTTTAAAGTTAATTTTAGCTATTATTGTAGCCAAATTTCGTTAAGGGGAAGAAATGTTAGAAGAGTTAGAAAATGATCCACTTTTTGGTGGAAGTCCAAGAAAAAAGTATATGGATATAGTATTTAATGCGAACCAAAATCTAGTAGATGAGCATTTATATCAAAACATAAGATATATGGCAGCACTAGAGCTACTTTTAGAGGATATGATGGGAGAAGATAAAGATATTGTTCAAATTGTTAGAAACTATTCATTTGAAAATCAAGCAAAGATAGATGATAGAACTATGGATCTGCTTGTAGATGGAATGGGGCAAATTTTAACACAAAATGAATAGAGTTTTTTTACTGCTTTTTCCTATATTGTTGTGGAGTGAGAGTTCATTTTGGAGCTATACTTACAGCTACACTTTAAAAAAGGATGAAGTAGTAAATATAAGTATAAAAAAAGATTATCTTCCAACAAAAAAAAGTGATGGTAAGCTAAAGTTTAGATGGACTTTATATAGTGGTAAAAAATTGGTTTTGTTGGTAGATTATGAAGGATTTAAAAAACAATATCTTTTGGAAAGTAGATACAAAAGAAATACAGTGAAGATAAACTTGATAGGGGATTTTCAGGGGATAAAAAATCAAGCATTTGCTTTAATAATATTTAAAAAATTTAAAAATAAAAAAGCGACTTTAGATGTAAATATAAGAGATCCAAAAAGTCGTATGGAAGTGAGGTTTAAGTGAGTTTAGACAAAATTGAGAGGTCGATGCAAAGTATTGTATTTGAGTGTGGAGATGAAATAGTAGAGCTTTATAAAAAAGTTCCAGCAGGGAAAAGACTCCGTGCAAAGCTAGTCTTAAAGATAGCAGGAGAGAGTGAAGAAAGTATAAAACTAGCCTCTATCATAGAGCTTATTCATGCTGCAAGTTTACTTCATGATGATGTGATAGATGATGCTTCAACTCGTAGAGGAGTTGATAGTATAAATGCTATATTTGGGAATAAAAGTGCCATTATGCTAGGAGATATTTTATACTCAAAAGCTTATGAAAAGTTGGTTGATTTTAACTTAACTATCTCAAGCACTATTGCAAATGCAGTTGCACTTTTGAGCCAAGGTGAGCTTTTAGATGTAGAGCTTTCTAAAAATATAAATTTAGATAAAGATAAGTACTTTGATATGATATACAAAAAAACAGCAGTCCTCATAGAAGCTACTGCAAAGTGTTCTGCTAATCTAGCAGGAAAAGATGAACAAAAGTATGCAATTTATGGAAAAAATCTTGGACTTGCTTTTCAAGTGATAGATGATGTTTTAGATGTTATTCAAAATGAAAAAACACTAGGAAAACCAGCTCTAAATGACTTTAAAGAAGGCAAAACAACTCTTATCTATATAGACCTTATAAATTCTCTTGCAGATGAAGATAAACAAAAAGTGATGAGCTTTTTTAAAAAAGAGTTAGATGAAAGTCAGAAGATGTGGTTACTTCAAAAGGTATTTCAAAGTGGAGCTTTGAAAAAGTCTATTGATTTAGCAAAATCTTTAGGTAAAGAGGCTCTTGAAGCAGTTGAGGGAGAAGAAAATCAAATTGAGCTTCAAAAAGTAGTAAGAGATATGATAGAAAGAGAGTTTTAAATGAAATACTTAATACAAAGCTATACACATAAAAATACAGATATTTGTACTCGTGAAAAATTAGCTTTCAATGATGAAAAATCTTTAGCTTCTTTTCAAGGGGAACTTCTAGAGATAGAAGAAGTACTTGAAGTTGCGATTCTTTCTACTTGTAACAGAGTGGAAATTATCATGTATGTGAGTGAATTTGACTCTATTTCATCTAAAATAGAAAAGTTATTTGTTCAAAAAACAAATATTACTTTAGAAGAAATCCAAAAAACGGGACAAACTTATAAAGCCAAAGAAGCAGTAAAACATCTATTTTTGGTAGGAAGTAGTCTTGATAGTTTGGTTATAGGTGAAACACAGATAACAGGTCAGTTAAAAAATGCTTTTAGATTTAGTTATGACAATGGCTTTTGTGGACAAAATATAGTAAGGCTTATGTTAAATACTTTTAAATGTTCTCAAATAGTAAGAAACTCTACAAATATTACTAAAAATCCAGTATCAGTTGCAAGTGTTGCAGTTGCAAAAGCAAAAGAAGTTTTTGATGGAAATCTAGGTGGATACACAGGTGTTGTTGTTGGAGTAGGAGAAATGGGTGAACTTGTAGCAAAACATTTGGCAAAAGCTGAAGCAAATCTAATTCTTGTAAATAGAGATATAGGAAAAGCCTTACTTTTAGCAGAAAAGATAGAAAATGTAAATGTCATAGTAGAACCATTTTCAAAACTAAAAGAGATAGTAAACTCTTACAGACTTCTTTTTTCTGCCACTGGAGCCAGTGAGCCTATCATAACAAAAGAGTTGGTAAATAAAGTAAATTTTCAAAGGTATTGGTTTGATATAGCAGTTCCAAGAGATATAGATAAGTGTGATTGTGAAAATATAAATATCTATGCTGTTGATGACCTTAAAGAGATAGTTGATAAAAATATAAAAGAGAGACAAACAAATGCATCAGGAGCTTATGCGATAGTAGAAAACCAAGTAGAAGAGTTTTATAAGTGGATAAATTCACTAAAAATAGAACCACTTATAAAAGAGATAAGACTTCGTGCTGAAAATATAGCGAGAGAGGAGTTAGCAAAAGCAATAAAAAAAGGCTTTATAGATAAAGAAAAAGAAGATGAGAGTTTAAAACTCATACAAAGTACTTTCAAAAAGTTTTTACACATTCCCACTATAAATTTAAAAAACTTATCCAATACTCCAGAAGCTGACTTGATAGTTCAGTCAACCCAAACAATCTTTGATATAAATTTAGATGCTAAAAAAGCTTTAAATACTACAAAGTGTGATTATTTACTTGAAAAAGGCGGGGTAGGAAAGTAATTATATTTGATGTTGTTACAAAAAGTAACTTGTAAAAATATTAAAAACAACTTTTGGAAAATATTATTTTAGTAATCTTTAAAAAGTAAAAAAAGCATTTAAAAGATAAAAAAATATTATATTTCTTATTTAAAATAAGAAGCCAATATTAAGAGTAATTATGTAACATAGTGTAACTTAATCTAAATATAAGGAGAGTTCATGCTAGAGATGAGATGGCATAGCAGAGCTGGACAAGGTGCTGTAACAGGTGCTAAAGGTTTAGCTGATGTTGTGGCAAATACAGGAAAAGAAGTGCAAGCATTTGCATTTTATGGTTCTGCAAAGAGGGGTGCAGCGATGACTGCATATAACAGAATAGATGAAGAACCTATACTAAATCATGAAAAATTTATGCATCCAGACTATGTTTTGGTTATAGATCCAGCACTAGTTTTTACAGCTGATATAACTGCAAATGAAAAGACAAGTACAAAATACATTATAACTTCACATTTAAGCAAAGAGGAACTTTTGGATAGTGTTCCAAAGTTAAGAGGGAAAGAAGTATATGTAGTGGATTGTATGCAAATATCACTTGATACGATAGGACGAGCTATACCAAATACTCCAATGCTTGGGGCTTTGATGAAAGTATCTAGTATGTTTGAGTTAGATTACTTTCAAAATGCTATGTTAAAAGTGTTAGCTAAGTTTCCACAAAAAATTATAGATGCAAACATGGCCGCTATTGAGCGAGCTTACAATGAAGTTAAGTAGGGGTAAAAAATGAGTAAATATGTAGGTTGGGATGAAGTAAATGATGGGACACTGCTTTTTTCATTTGATGGTGAATTTGATAAAGCGGTAGAAACCAAACAAGAAGATAGACCTTATGCCGAGTGGAACTCTTTTAAAGCTTATGTTGGAGATTGGAGAGTAATAAAGCCAGTTTATAATAGAGATATATGTATAGATTGTCAAAATTGTTGGGTATATTGTCCAGATACTTCTATCATAAGTAGAGATAAAAAAATGATTGGTGTTGATTATGATCACTGTAAAGGTTGTGGAGTTTGTGTGGAAGTTTGTCCTACAAATCCAAAATCACTTTTAATGTTTGGTGAAAATGAAAAAAATGAAGATGCACTTGCTAAGTGGCCTGAGAAAAAGAAAAAGAGTAAGGATTAATAATGGCAGAGAAATTAGAGTTACAAGAGGTAGAAGTTTGGGATGGTAACATGGCTTTTTCACAAGCTATGAGACAAGCTCAGATTGATGTTGTTGCGGCATATCCTATTACACCATCAACTCCAACAGTTCAAAACTATGCTAAGTTTTTAGCTGATGGCTATATCGATGGTGAGTTTGTTATGGTTGAGAGTGAGCATGCTGCTATGAGTGGTTGTGTTGGTGCAGCTGCAGCTGGTGGTAGAGTTGCAACTGCAAGTAGTTCTCAAGGTATAGCTTTGATGGTAGAAGTACTCTATCAAGCAAGTGGTATGAGACTTCCTATCGTACTAGCAATGGTAAACAGAGCTTTAGCTGCACCATTAAATGTAAATGGTGATCACTCAGATATGTACTTAACAAGAGATGCAGGTTGGATTAATCTTTGTGCATTTAACCCACAAGAATCTTATGATTTGATGCTTTGTGCATTTAAAATAGGCGAGGATATGAGTGTAAGGCTTCCTGTTGCAGTTCATCAAGATGGATTTATATGTTCTCATACTGCCCAAAAGGTTAAGCCTTTACAAGATGAAGATGCTTATGCTTTTATTGGTGAATATAAATCAAAAGATGATTTACTTGATTTTAGTAGAGCTGTTACTTATGGTGCTCAAACTGAAGAGGATTGGCACTTTGAGCATAAAGCTAAACAACATAAAGCTTTGATGGATAGTAGAGATGTTATCGAGAAAGTTTTTGCAGAGTTTGAAAAAAAGACTGGTAGAAAATATAACAGAGTTGAAAGTTACTTGATGGAAGATGCAGAAGTAGCTATCGTTGCTCTTGGAACTACTGTTGAGAGTGCTGTAATGGCTGCAGAAGAGATGAGAAAAGATGGTATAAAAGCTGGTGTTGTTGCTCCAAGAGTACTAAGACCATTCCCTTTTGATGATATAAGAGAAGCTCTCTCAAATGTAAAAGCGGTAGCTTGTCTTGATAGAAGTGCACCAGGTGGTGCTATGGGTATGCTTTATAATGAAGTAGCGGCTGCAATGTACAGTAGTGGAAACTTTGTTCCTATGGTAAACTATATCTATGGTCTTGGTGGTAGAGATATGACTCAAGAGCATTTAAAAGGTATATATAAAGATTTGGCTGAGTGTGCAAAAGCTGGTAAGATTATCGGTAAAGTACAAAAATTTAGTGGACTAAGAGGTCCAACTTTAGAATTTTTTGAGCAAAAGTAGGGGGAGAGTGTTATGAGTAAAATAATAAAAAATTTAAAAGAGTTTTCAACTTCAAATGATAGATTTGAAGGAGCTCACCTACTTTGTCCAGGGTGTGCTCACTCTATCATTGTAAGAGAGCTTATGAACTGTACAGATGATGACTTGGTTATCTCTACAAATACAGGATGTTTAGAAGTTTCAACAGCAGTTTATCCATATACTTCTTGGGATACAAGTTGGATACATGTTGGATTTGAAAATGCTGCTACTACTGCTAGTTGTGCAGAGGCTATGTATAAAGCTAGAAAAAGAAAAGGAACTTTAAAAGATCCAGATAGAAGTGTAAAATTTGTTGCATTTGGTGGAGATGGAAGTACTTATGATATAGGTTTTCAGTGGTTAAGTGGAGCTGTTGAGAGAGGTCATGACTTTACATATATCTGTCTTGACAATGAAGTTTATGCAAATACTGGAGGTCAGAGAAGTTCATCTACTCCCATAGGTGCATCAACTACAACAAGTCCAGCAGGTCGCGTAAGTTATGGAGAGAAGCAAAACAAAAAAGATATGGTTGGTATTATGGCGGCTAATGGAGCCTCTTATGTTGCTCAAGTAGCACCAAACAAATGGAAACTTATGGTTAAATCTTTTCAAAAAGCATTAGCTAATGAAGGACCTTGTTATATAAATGCTATGAGTGCATGTACAACTGAGTGGAAATTTGCTCCAAATCAAACTATCGATATATCAGATTTAGCAACAGAGAGTTTAGTTTTTCCTCTATATGAAATAATAGATGGTACAGAGTTAAACATCCTTTACAGACCTAAAAAAGTAATCCCTGTTAAAGATTACTTAGCATCTCAAGGAAGATTTAAACACTTGTTTAAACCTGAAAATGCTCATGTTCTTGAAGAGTGGCAAAAAAGAGTAGATGCTAGATGGGAGTACCTACAAAGAAGAGAGGAAGCAAGAGTTTAAAAACTCTTCTTCCCTTATAACTTCAAAACAAAAGAAAATCATGACTACAAAAATAGCTTATCAAGGTGTTAGTGGAGCTTATAGTGAGCAAGCTTGTCGTAGTGCCTATCCAAACTTAAATGCTGTTGCTTGTGAGACTTTTAGCGAAGCTATGAGAATGGTAGAGGATGAAAGAGCTATATATGCTATGATTCCACTTGAAAATTCTACTGCTGGAAGGGTAGAGGAGATATATAGACTTATTCCAAAGATGAATCTTTATGTGGTAGGGGAACATTTTCAACCAGTAGTTCACTGTTTGCTTGGAATAAAGGGATCAAAAATAGAAAATTTAAGATATGTCGCTTCACATCCACAAGCTTTAGCACAATGCTCTCATAATATAAGTAAGCTAAATCTAACACCGATAGCAAAACTAGACACTGCTGGAAGTGCAAAAGAGATAAAAGAGTTAAATGATAAATCTTTTGGAGCTATCGCTTCATCATTAGCAGCTAAAATTTATGATTTAAAGATTTTACAAGAGCATTTTGAAGATATAAAAGGGAATACTACTAGATTTTTTATACTTTCAAAAAATAAAGAAATACCTAAATTTAACAAAAGTAAGAGTTATTCAACATCTATCATCTTTCAAGTAAGAAATATTCCTGCCTCGCTTTATAAAGCCTTAGGTGGTTTTGCTACAAATGGGATAAATCTTTTAAAATTAGAGAGTTACTCGGCTGAAAACGCACTAAATGCTACTGGATTTCATGCTGATATAGAGGGGCATATTGATTCTGATTGTATGAAAAGAGCTTTAGAAGAGTTAGATTTTTTCTCTACTGAAGTTAAAATATTAGGAACTTATGAGAGTCATAGAATAAGAAAGAAATTTATTACTACGTAAAACTTAAAATTAAATATATTTTAAAAACTTAAAATTATTTTTACTATATAGAGTTATAATATAATATGAAGGAAAATATTTTATATTGTATTTTGATGTTTTTGGCTATAAATTTATATGCAAGATGTGATAAGAATGTGGATATTTTAATAAAAAAATATAAAGATATAAAAGGGTGTAGAAAAAATTATATTATCTTTACTGATGGTAGTACACTTATTTATGATGATGGTAAGAAGAAAAATTTTGATAAATTATTAAATAATCCTGATATAGAGGATATATTTTATTATAAGTATCCTAAAAATTTTAAAAACTTAAATAGAAATGATGCTGGTCGTATAAGAAATGAACAATTATTTAAAAAAATATATGGAAAAAATAAAAATACTGTATATAAAAATTTAGTAACTATAAATTGGTTTGGTGAAAAGATAAAAATAAATAAGTTAAATGATGTAGTGATTAAGTTAAAAAATGTCGAAAAGAAGTTGAAAAATTTAATAAGAAAGAAGTCAGATATTGAAAAATTTTTATTTCCATTAGGTGGTACCTTTAATTGGAGATATATATCTGGAACAAAAAGACTTAGTGCACACTCCTTTGGAATAGCTATAGATTTAAATACAAAATATGCTAATTATTGGAAATGGAGTAAAAATTATAAAAATAAAATTCCTTTGGAAATAGTAAAAGTTTTTGAAAGTGAAGGATTTATATGGGGTGGCAAATGGAAGCATTTTGATACTATGCACTTTGAATATAGACCAGAATTGATAAAAAAAAATTAAATTAAATTTCACAATAAGGAGGGAAAAATGAGAAATTTAACAAGATTGTTGTTGAGTTTAGGTTTTAGTGTATCTATTTTAAATGCAGGATATATTGGTACTTATTATGCAAAACTTGCTGATGTAGATCATTATAATAGTAGAGGAGTTAGATTGCATAGTGTAGCTGCTATTATTAGACAGGATAGATTTAATTATCATATTAGAAGAATTAGACAAAGTGCTGATACTTGGGATTCTATATTTAGTAATAAAAGAAATAGGGCTAGGTTGGAAAGGATGATAAAAAATGGTTCTGTTAGTTGGAGTGCGAAACAAGATATATTATATGGTAATCCAATAATAAAAGTAGATATATATGATTATAGTATAAATGTACGAATTATAAGTAGAGGTAGAAGTAGTTTTAAAAGAGGAACATGGGTGAGATAAGAGTTTAAAAATAATATTAAAGAGGGATATCCCCCTTTAATATTTTATTTTCCTAGTTTTTTCTTTTCACTAAAGTAAATCCAAAACATAGGAAGGATTATAACAGTATGTAAAAATATAGTCAAAGTCAAAGGACCCTGATTTAACATACCGAAAAAACTATGATTTACATCTGTAAATGGTTCTATTAAATGAAAATTCATATTTTCTCCTTATACTTCTTGAGATTTTGCTTTTGTTCCTATAGTTAGAAGATCCAACACAAGATATACAAAACCTATAAATGTTACTATACCCATGATTGTTCTCCAAACTTGTGCTTGAACATACCAAGGTAAGTTTTGAGCAGTAAAGAATGCATCCCAACCGCCACCTAGTTCAGCTCTTTCAACTAAAACTTGCTCATATCCAGCGATGGTTAGAGCAATAGTCATACCCATAACACCAAATGTTATCAAAAAGATTGCCATTTTAGAGTTGAAAGTTGCTTTCATTTGTTTTACACCATATGCTCCTTGAACACCCATATACATCATACCTATAAGAATAGTTGCATAAGCTCCAAAGAAAGCTAAGTGTCCATGAGCTGCAGTAAACTGAGTACCGTGAGTATAGATATTTACTTGAGGCAATGTATGGAAAAATCCCCATATACCAGCACCAAGGAAGTTACCAAATGCATTTGTAACAATCCAAGCCATAGCAGGACCATTCATAATAGCTGGTTTATTTCCATTTGCACCTTGTTCTTTACCCCAATCATATAGTACATGAACAAACATAGCAACTAGTGGAACTGGTTCAAGTGAAGAAAAAAGTGCACCAATCTCCCACCAATACTCAGGAGTACCTATCCAAAAATAGTGATGTCCAAGACCTAAAATTCCTGAACCAAATAGCATTAATACCTCTATCCATAACCACATCTCAACTATTTCTCTTTTTGCAGAGATTATTTTGATAAGAGCATAAGCAGCTAGGGTACCAACAAAAACTTCCCAAGTAGCTTCAACCCATAAGTGGATAACCCACCACCACCAGTACTGATCCATAGAAATATTGTCAGTGAAGAACATACCTGCTAAGTAGAGACCAGCTAGAGCTAAAAGGTTGGCTATCATGACAGTCATGATTCCAGTTTTTCTACCTTTTAAGAATGTAAAGAAAACATTATAATAAAAGATTAAAACCACAACGACTATACCTATATCAGCCCATCTTGGAGCTTCTATATACTCTCTACCTTCATTTATAAACCAAATAGTACTCTCTTTACCAGGTCCAACTTGGATAAAAATAAATACTAAAACAACAACTGCAACTGCAGCAGTAAGTACCCAAAAAGCTAGTTTTCCAAGTCCAAGTCCTACTGCTTCTTCTCCTGTTTCATCAGGAAGCATATAATAAACTGAACCAATCATAGCATATAGCATCCATACTACAAGTGCATTTATATGAACCATCCTTGCTACTGAAAAATCAAATATCTCAAATAAAAAATTTGGATATATAAATTGTATGGCAGCGATTAAACCCATTAGAAGTTGTGCTCCAAAAAGAACAATAGCAACTCTAAAGTACATCATCCCCAGTTTTTTAGTTGGCGATATATTATCTGTTTTTATACTAGTGAGCATTTGTTCCTCCTGCTTTATATTGGTCAACAGTTTTTGAGAAATTTCTAGGGAAACCGTTTGTATCTATTGAACTCATATGTTTTAAAAATGCAACTATACCTTGAGCCTCTTTGGCAGTTATACCAAGATTTGGCATTTTTCTTGCATGAGTTGGGTATCTTGATGGATGTTGTAAAAACTCAGCTATTGCTTCTTCTTTTGTTTTTTTACCAGTTATACCTTCCATAGTTCCATTGTTCCACTTTGGATCAAGCCATGCTTTTGTAAGATCTGGTGCATAATAAGCCCCATTTCCTAAAAGTGTATGACAATCCATACAGTTTTTTGCTTGAACTGTAAGTTTTCCTAAGTGTAATAATGCTCTAGCATCTTTAATTGACCACTCTTTACCAAAAAAAGGCTCTTTATGACCAATAACAGGAACTTCATGACCTCTTTTTTGACTCATTTTGTAATCAATATGATAATTGATTACAGTAGGAGCTGGTACTCTTTTGGTTACTCCACTTTGCAAATCTTTATCTGTACCCATAGTAATTTGACCAATAGTGTCAAATGTTAGCCAAATTAAAAGAATAGTTGCAAAACCAGTAACCCAAGCTGCTGATCTTCGCCAAAACGATATACTCGTCCACACTGAAAGATTTTCTTCCATACTTCCTCCTTAAAATTTTACTACTTTTAATGAGGATGGCCATTTTTTTCATATCTCTTTTCACTTTCATCTATTAGATAGAAGTATAGATGAGGTACAAAGAGATAAACAATCATAGTAACCATTAAAACTTTTGTGGTAAAATGGCTACTTTGGATTAAAATGGACATATCATATAAGCAGTATGTTTGTAGTGCCCAAAATATATAACCGAGGATTTGCCACTTTTTGGAAAAGTATTGCATTTTAGAGAGGGTTATGGTACCAGCATATCCTACTCCAAAAACTAGAACAAGAGTGGACACAACAAAGATCCTTAAAAACTCAGATGGTGCTATGTTATGCCATACAACAATTTGTTCCATTTTAATCCTTTAGTTACATATTTTATATTAGCAATAAAATTATATAGTAACATTGGGGAAATAGTATTGATTTATATCAATTTTACTTATAAGTTATTATGATAATAAGTATAAGTAATTTTAATATATTATACATCTAGCTATATGAAAGTCTCTAATATAGTTTGGAGATATAAAATAATCACCTTTTATTGACCATCCAAAATCTTTTTTTATTATTATTGATTGTGCAGCTTTAGTATTAGCTCTGCTTTCACAAATAATTTTTTCTCCATTTAAAAAAGCTTTTTTTACGCTATTTATTCTGTTTGTTGTCAAGTAAAAGTGTAAAAAGATGAAAAAAGCCAATACTAACCCAACAGATATAAGTCCTTTTTTGGGGGCTTTTTTGCTCATAAAAGGTCTTGTTGTAACAAATAGTGTTACTAAAAGTATCAAAAAAGCCAATATTAAATATGCACCTTCTAAAATAAAAAATTCTTTCATCCTATCTCCTTTTTGTTATGCTAACAAATCTTTTTTATTAATTGGTTGATATTTATCAATGTTATTTTTATAAAATTTTTATATCCTAAAGAAAGATTAATATAAGGAATTAAAATGAATAAGTATTTGCCTTTTGCCTTAATAGTTGCTTTTTTTCTCATATCTTATAGCGCTTTTATAAATTCTAAAGGTGAGAATAAAAATAAAATATATTTAAAAATAAAAAAATATTCTCCATATTATTTTGAAAAAAGTTTAGGTGGACTTGTCATAAAAAGTAAAAATGATAAAAATTTTAAAGAAAAACCATCAAATATGGAAGTTTTTCATGATATGGATAGATTACAAAAAAAATGGGGCAAAGCTCATTTAAAAATTGCTAATAAAAAATTAATTATATTTGATGGTAATAAAGTTTTTCAAAGTATAAAAATAAAAGATGATAAAGAATTGAATTTTTTAAAAAATTATTATGGCATAAAATAATGAATATAGTTTTAACACTTGTATTTGCTGTTGTTATGTTATTTTTTATGATATTTCCTGCTATAAAAATTACAGAATTATTGTTTGAAAACTTTAATTTTTCTTCAAAAATATATAATAGCATTGTTTTAGCTATAACAGTATTGTTGTCTTTATTTATAGGTATCTTTTTAAAATTTTTTTAATAGAAAATGCTTGATGTTTTAATGTCTAAAAAATAAACACTAAAACTATTTCTTGTTGATATAAATCAAGTAAAAAAATTATTTTTTATCTTATAATACATAGTTATTTTAATTATAAGGAGAAAAAGATGACATTTAAGAGCTCTATTGAGTTGTTGGCTTTTCACGAAGTTGCTTATACCATCTATGCAGTGATGATTATATCTATTGTTGCATGGTTTGGTTATAACTTAACAAGAAAAGAAAAGGTTAAGTCAGTTGTGCGAATACCATTTTATGGTTATATTGCATTTTTAGTTGCAGGTGGTGTAGGACATCATATATTTACATATAATAGTATACCTTGGGTATCTCAAGATATTTCAAGAGATCATATTAAACCTGATGCTTCATATAGCTTTAAGATTAAAGATCATAAATGGGTAGGAATTCCTAAAAAAATCACTATCCAATGTGGTCAAACAATCAAGTTTGATATTAGAAGTGAAGATTTAGTTTATGGATTTGGTTTATTTAGAAAAGATGGTTCGCTTGTAACTCAAATGCAAGTAAATCCTGGTACTGATGTTACTAGTATTTTGGATAAAAATGTAATGTTATGGACATTTAATCATAATGGAGTTTTTGATATGACATCTACTGAGTATTCTGGACCAGCTCAATATAGTGAGGATGGAAAAGATTTAATGCAAGTTAAAGATTTCGTTGAAGTAGTTGGATGTAAAGATGGAGGTAATAAATGAGTTTTACAAAAAATCTAATAAATGGTACAAATTTTGATCATAAAAGCTTAAATGCATTGCAAAAAGTAACACTGCGTGCAGTTGTAATGAGTTTTTTATTTTTTGGATTAGTTGCTATTGAAGGTATGATAATGAAAATGGTGCAAACTGGTCCAGTTAATCCTCTACCAGAGATGTTTAATCATCCTAAACATTATTTTTCTATTATGACTGTTCACCCAATAGTAGGTATTTTTGGTTCTACATATCAGTTGGTTTTTGGTGCTTTTATGTTTTTAGTTCCATTTTTGACTAAAAAACCTCTTTATAGTGTAAAGTTGGCAAATATAGTTTGGATACTTATAACAGTAGGTACTGCTATGGCTTGGATAGCAGCTTTTGTATGGCAATATGCTCCATTATATACTTTATATTGGCCACTTCCTGCTGATACTAAACAGTTTAGTGTTGTTGGTGGTATTGTATTTATAATAGGTGTTGCTTTGATTATGCTTGGAACACTTGGCTTTATATATAATATTTATGCGACTATATTTCAAAGAGTTGGTGTTCATAAAAATAAAACCACAAAAGAGCTTTTGATAAGTGGTTTTGGTATAGATGGTATGTTAAATCTTTTACATAAACTTGCAGGTAAGCCGCCTTATACAAAAGAACCAGCACTTTCTCTTCCTGTTGTTGCTATTTTTAGAGGTACAGTTGATACTTTCTTGGATGCGATAGTTATTTTAAGTGCAGGTGTTTTAGTACTTGTGTATTTAGTTTTTGATGCTAGTGGACATGCTCTTGATGTAACAGTTATTGATTCTCTTTTATATAAAAACTACTTTTGGTGGGGACTTGATCTAGTTGCTGACGGTCTTGTTCTTATATATGTTGCTGGTTCTTGGTATTTGTTAGCTACTTTGATAACAGGTCAAAAACTATTTATGGAAAATGTTGCAAGAGCTGCCTTAATGCTTGAACTTTTAGTTTCTTGGATGGTTTGGTCTCATCACCTTTTAGCTGATCAAGGACAACCTGAGATGATGAAACTAATAAGTGGAGAGATGGTTACAGCATTTGAGCTTCTAACTCAAGGACTTGCACTATTTATCACTTTAGTTACTCTATGGAAAGCTAGACCACTTAAAATGACTATGGAGTTAAAATACCTTCTTGGTGGACTTGTTGGGTTTGGTTTAGCAGTTCCAGCTGCTATTATTCAAGCAGATATGGGTATGAATAGAGTTTTACATAATACTCAATGGATTATTATGGCGCATGTTCATATAGCTTTAATAGTTGGACTTTATATGACACTTTATAGTGCTGTATATGTACTATGGCCAATTGTTACAAATAATACTGAGATGTATTCTAAAAAACTTTCAAATGCTCACTTTTGGTTATATCTAATAGGTGGTATTGGAATGGGTGCATTTGGTGGTATGGCAGGACTTGATGGAATGCTTAGAAGACACTTATATATTCATGGTGAATTTAATCCACTTATGATATATGCTGCTATTTGTGGAAGTATGGTACTTATAGCTTGGTTTATATTTTTATACAATATAGTAATGTCAGTAGGAATTAAAGGTCTTATAGGTATATTTTTACCTGCAGAAGATAAAACAGCAAGTTATGGTATAGAACCAGAAACTATAGCTGAAAATCACAAAGCATAAAACTACTAAATCTAAGGTTACATCTCTTTGAAGGTGTAATCTTAGTATTATAAAAAATCAGGAAGTAATATTGACAAATCTAAAAAGAGTTGCAAGAGAGATTAAAGAGGTGGGTCTTTATAATTTAATCCTCCAGGATGCTGAAAAATTAGCTGGTAAAAATAGGTTAAGTGTTGAAGAAATACTTAAAATTATGAAAGATAATCCAGAGATTTTAGAAGAGTATAAGCAGTTAAATGTTGAGTATAATTTAAGTAATATTCATATAGATAAAATAGATAAATCTTTGATAAATGATGCTTATCATAAAAAAGTAGAAAAAATAAATAACAATCTTGCAAAGATGAAAGATATAGAAAAATATACACTAGATTTTGAACATAGTTCAGTTTTAGTAATAATCTTTTCAATAGAGTTTTTTGTACTTTTTTCTGTACAGTATTTTATAGTTTTATTGGATTTAAAAGAGTGGCAATTATGGATATATGCTGTTTTTGCAAGTTCTATTTTATTTGCTTGGTTATATGCAAAAAAACAAAAAAAACTTTTCAATAAAAACTCAAAAATTTTCTATAAGTTATATGATGAAACTAAAATTCTTTTAGATGACTTGGAGAGAGAAAAAGTGATATGTAGAGAAGATATTTATGAAGAGGAAAATGAAGAACATGTCTAAAGAGTTAAAATTAGATTTTGTATGGGATAAAGAAGTAGCAAAAAATAGTTTTGATGAACTTTATAAATATGAATTTAATCATAGTGCAAAAAAGTATATAGGTTGGTTTTTTATTGCTATTTTGCAATATGGTATAGTTGGTGCACTTTTAAAAGCTAAAGTAGCTGTATTAATTTTTGCAACTGTCATGCTGTTTTATTGGTATTATGGTAAAAAAATAATAGCTAAGAGAAGGTTTTTAAAAAATCTTGAAGGTGAAAAAGATATATCTTTACTTGTGGATAGTGAGGGTATAAAATTCTTTCATGATAATCTGTTTTGGAAATGGAATGAAATAGAAAACTTAGTAGATGTAGGCAGTGGAATTTTGATAATTAAGTATCCAAATCATTATTTTATACCAGAAGGTGCTTTTAAAACTTTTGAGGAAAAAAATGATTTCAAAAAACTTTTTAAGGAATCTAAAAATCAATCATAAACATGATCCATATCAAAATCGTATTCAGGTTCAATGGGTTTTATCTTTTTAAGTGAGTTTGGATCTACTTGATGTTCAGTTAAGTTATAATCTTTTCCCTTGTAGAACATTTTTTCTTTAGCATATTTGGCTTCTCTTTTCATTTGTTCTTTTAAGTGTTTTTGTAGTAGTTTATTTTTAGAAAGATTAGAGGTTGTCTTTTTTGTGACATTAGTATCTTTTATGAGTACTTTAGTATTATTAGTATCTTTAGCACATAGGAAAACAACTAAAGAAAAAAATATGGCAAACTTTAACATAACTGTTCCTTATCTTTTATATAATTATATCTAAATTTGCTTATTTTTCCCACCAACTTAGTTTATCATGAAGTTTTACAACTTCTCCCACTACTATAAGAGCAGGAGTTGGCAAATCTTTTGCTTTTTCATAAATGTCACTTAGAGTTCCTATAACAGTTTTTTCATCTTTTGTAGTGCCTTTACTTATAACAGCTACTGGATAATCTTTTGGTTTTCCAATCTCAATGAGTTTTTTTGTTATAAATTTTAGACGATGAAGACCCATCAAAAATATAATAGTATCATCACTTTTATAGTTTCCCCATGGGATTTGTGACTTTTCTTTTTTAGGATTTTCATGTCCAGTTACTACTCTAAATGATACTGTTACGCCTCGATGAGTTACAGGGATACCAGCATATTCTGGAACAGCAATAGCTGAAGTAACACCAGGAATAAAGTCAAATCTTATATTTCTTTCTTTTAAATATAAGCCTTCTTCTCCACCTCTCCCAAATACAAAAGGATCTCCACCCTTTAGTCTTACTACTGTTTCGTATTTTAGGGCATTTTGATATATAACTTCATTTATTTCTTCTTGAGGCAAGGTATGGTGAGAATCCTCTTTACCTACAAAAACAAATTCACATCCATCTTTTGCTTCTTTTAATATCTCAGGATTTGCTAATCTATCATAAATGATAACATCAGCCTTTTGTACTACTTTTAAAGCTTTTACTGTTAGTAGTTCTATATCTCCAGGTCCTGCTCCTGTTAGATAGACTTTACCCATTATTTTCTCCCTTTATATAACAACTAGGATCACTCTCCCAAAGGTCTTCATGTATTGCATTTGCTCTGCTTCTACTTCCACCGTTGCAAATATCCAAATATTCACAATTTTGGCATATACCTTTTAGTTTTCTTGGATGTTCTCTTAATCTTAGCAAAAGCTCACTTGGTTTGTCTTGCCATATATCAAGGAAATTATCTTTTAAAATATTTCCAATAGTAAGTGGGAAAAAAGGGTCTGGTTTTACATCACCCTCTGGATTTATATTTAAGAGTTTCCTCCCGGCACTATTCCCACCCCATTTTTTTAATCTTTTTGTCATTTCACCTTTTAGGTGAGGATATTTTTGAGAAAATCTATCTAAAAATAGTATTGCATCGACCTCCATATTTCCAGTTACTATCTCTATATCTATATTGTTCTCAAAGTAGTAAAATGCTTTATCAATGATGAAATTAACAGCCTTTTTTCTCTCTTGTTTTGTTATATCCATTTTGAGATTATCAAGCCCTCTACCACTATAAACTAAGTGAGAAATATATACTTTTGGTATCATTTTTTCTTCAGCTAGTTTAAAAATAAACTCTAAATCCTTTATAGTATCTTTTGTGATAGTAAATCTTATTCCTACTTTTGTTTGATGAAAACTGTTTAGTAGTTCTACTGCTTTTAGGGATTCTTTAAAACTTCCCTTTAATCCTCTAAAGTAGTCATGACTCTCTTCATCACCATCAATAGATATACCTATATAGTTGAAAGTATCTAGGATTTTTTGGGCATTGTTTTTTCCAACATAGAGTCCATTTGTTGATAGATAGGTTATGATTCCAAGTTTTTTACACTCATCAGCTATATCATATATATCTTTTCTTGTTAATGGTTCTCCACCACTAAAGATTAGAAACTTTACTCCAGTCTTTTTTAGTTTTGGTAGAGTTTCTACTATCTTTTCAAAACTTAAAGTATCAGTTGCATCGAGTCCTGATTTTGAGTAGCAGTGAAGGCAGTTTAGGTTACATCTGTTTGTAAAGTTCCAGATAGCTATGCTTCCATTTAGCTCTCTTACTGGTTTATCATTTACTACTGATGAGAGTAGATTTGAGAGTCTGAACATTATTTTACCTTTGTTTGGTTGGTGTCTTTTGGCTTATAACTTAGTATATATCTTGTTATAGCTTGAAGTTCATCCTCTTTTAGTTTAAAAGCTGGCATAGCATTTCTTTTGTATCCAAAAACTTTTGAGACAGTTTTTGGGTCTGTTATCATAGCTCTTATTTGATTAGCATCTCTTTTTGATGCTATTTGTTCAAAGGGAGGTCCAAAAGCTACTGCGGTTTGATGATGACATCCCCAACAGTAAGTTTCAAATACATCTTTGCCATTAACATCAGCAAATACAAAAGTACTAATTGTTAAAAATATTGCAATTTTTTTCATAAGACAACCTTAAAGTTATTTTTTATCTGTACTTTTATATATAAATATACCAGATGGTTTTTTTACTTGATAGAT
>JALUNR010000050.1 GCA_027055005.1 Campylobacterales bacterium | reverse complement strand
AAAGAGGCAAAAAATTATCTTAAGAAACTTTAGATACTATAAACTCTTAATCTGAAATTATAAGGAAAAATTATGGCAATTAGTGATAATCAAGTTGTTTCAATAGAATATGACTTAACTGAAAAAGGTGGTAGTGATATAATAGATAGTAATAAAGGGCATGCACCTTTAGAGTTTATAGTTGGAAAAGGAGCTATTATCTCTGGACTTGAAAATGCGATCAAAGAGATGAGTAAAGGTGATAGTGCTAAGATAGATGTAGCAGCAGCTGATGCTTATGGTGTAAGAAATGAAGAAGCGATAGAAACCTTACCAAAAGAGCAGTTCGCTGGAATAGAACTTGAAAAAGGTTTACAGCTATATGGTCAAAGTGAAGATGGACAAACTGTTATGGTAACAGTTACTGATTTTGATGATAACAGTGTTACAGTTGATTATAATCATCCATTAGCTGGAAAAGATTTAACTTTTGATTTAACTATCAATGATGTAAGAGCTTGTACTCCTGATGAGATGGCTACTGGTGTAGTTGGTGGAGGAGAGAGTTGTGGTTGTGGTGAAGGTGGTTGTCACTAAAAATTAAAGTAGCCTTATTATGAGGCTACTTTTAACTCTTCAAATTTATCTAATTCATTTACAACATTTTCATTTACACTGATGTTTGATTCTATTACTATATCTTGAAGTTTTGATGAGAGGATAAGTGTTACAGGTCTTCTTCCTTTATTTTGAAGAAGTAGAGAGTTTAATTTTTCTAAAATATCTGATTTGTCTTGTATTTGTACTTTTATATAGAGAGGTGGTTCAGGTTTTTTCTCTTCTATTATTCTTACTTTTTTTATATCTGTTTTTTCTTTAGTTGCATCTTTTAATTCTAAAACTTTTAAAACTTTCATTCTTGTAAATTGGTCATCTTTACTTATAGCTACTTTTAGACAAACTGGTTCATCTAAGTTCATAAGTCTTATCTCTTTCATAGTTTTTTCAAATACCATTATTTCTATATTTCCATGAAGATCCATAAGGTTTACTATACCAAATTTATTTCCTTTTTTAGAAATTTTTTCTGTAATTGCTTCAACTTTACCTACAAAAAGAGTTTTTGTACCATCTGCTATTTCGTCAAGTTCACTTGAAAGTGTATAAGTTAGCTTCCCTATATCTTCCCTAAAACTATCAAGTGGATGACCTGATACATAAAAACCTAAAGTTTCTTTTTCTAAATCAAGTATGATTTTATCATCAAATTCATCTAAATTATCTATATCAACTTTTATAGTTGTTAACTCACTATCATCTCCAAAAAGTGAATTTTCTGCCATTTTTTTGGCTCTATTTACTTCTGCTCCTGCTGTTACTATTGTTTCTATTTGGTCTAGCATTGCTTTTCTTGAATAACCAAAACTATCCATAGCTCCACTTTTTATAAGTGCTTCTATAACTCTTTTGTTTACTTTTGATGTATCTATTCGTGAAACAAAATCACTCAAATCTTCAAAAGGTTTTTCATCTCTGGCTTCTAATATTGACTCTATTGCTTTGTTTCCAACTCCTTTTATAGCACCTAATCCAAATAAAATGGCATCTTCATCTTTAGTATGTGAAGGGGAAAATGACACTATTGACTCAGTTATTGATGGTGGCAAAAGTTTTATACCCAAATGTTTTACTTCATCTACATATTTTACTATTTTATCTGTATTATCTGCTTCACTTGTTAGAAGGGCTGACATAAATTCAGCTGGATAGTAGCATTTTAGATATGAAGTTTGAAAAGTAACCATAGCATAAGCAGCTGAGTGAGATTTGTTAAATCCATATCCTGCAAACTTTACAATCAAATCAAAAAGTTCTTCTGCTTTTTCTCTGTCAAATCCTTTTTTTGCTGCTCCATCTGCAAATTCACTTTTTAGCCTATCCATCTCTTCTTTTATCTTTTTACCCATAGCTCGACGAACAACATCAGCTCCACCAAGAGTAAATCCACCTATTGTTTGCACTATTTGCATAACTTGTTCTTGATATACTATAACTCCATAAGTTGGTTTTAAAATAGGTTCAAGTTCTGGAAACATATAAGTTATTTTAGCTCTTCCATGTTTTCTTTCGATAAAGTCATCAAGCATTCCACTTTCCATAGGTCCTGGACGATAGAGTGCAAGGACCGCGATAATATCTTCAAAATTTGTAGGTTTTAATCTTTCATTTAAAGATTGCATACCTTCTGATTCTATTTGAAATAAACCAATAGTTTCACCACTTTGTATAAGTTCGTAAACTTTTGGATCATCAGGATCAACTCTATCAAAGTCAACTAATTTCCCTGTTGATTTTTTTATAAGTTTTAAAGCATCATCTATAACAGTAAGTGTTTTTAAACCCAAAAAGTCAAATTTTATCAAATCAACATCTTCAAGATATTTTAGTGAGTATTGGGTTACATACTGAGCATTTTCTCCAGTTGGTTTATAAAGTGGGGCTTTGTGCCATAACTCTTCATTACTTAAAACTACTCCTGCAGCATGCATACCTGAGTTTCTGTTTAATCCTTCAAGTGCTAGAGAAAACTCCCATACTCTTTTTGCTGCGGAATTACTTTCAATAAGTTCTTTTATCTTTGGTTCCATCTCAAAGGCTTTTTCTAAAGTTATACCTAATTCATCTGGGATGAGTTTTGCCATCTTATCTGCTTCAGCATAAGGCATCGCCATAACTCTTGCAACATCTCTAATAACACCCTTTGCTAAAAGTTTACCAAATGTTATAACTTGTGCTACATTGTTTCTACCATATTTTTTTACTACATAGTCTATGGCTTCACCTCTTCTTTTTTGGCAAAAATCCACATCAATATCTGGCATACTTACCCTTTCAGGATTTAGAAATCTCTCGAAAAGTAAGTTATATTTTAAAGGGTCTAAGTTTGTAATCTCTAGTGCATAAGCTACCAAACTTCCAGCGGCTGATCCCCGCCCTGGTCCTACAGGAATACCTTGTTCTTTGGAGTAGTTAATAAAGTCCCATACTATAAGCATATATCCTGGAAATTTCATACTGTTTATGATATTCATTTCAAAATCTAATCTATCCCAATACTCTTTGTGTTTTTCTTTAGGTATAAGTTTAAGTCTTTTTTCTAATCCTTCTTTACATTTATATACAAAAAAGTCTGCATCGTTGTCTATATCAAGTCCCTCTTTTTTTGCATACTCTTTTACAAACTTAAAGTTTGGTGGAGTTGGATTTCCCAGTTTTATTTCTAAATTACATTTATCAACTATTTCTTGTGTATTTGTTAGAGCTTCTGGGATATCTGCAAAAAGTTCATACATTTGTTTTGGTGATTTTACAAAAAATTCATGAACTGAGTGTCTAAGTCTTTTTGGATCATCAAACTCTTTATTCATAGCAATACACATAAAAGCTTCGTGTGCATCGGCATGTGATTTTGTAGGATAGTGAGTATCATTTGTAGCTATTATTTTTATACCACATTCTTGGGAGAGTTTGATAACTTGAGAGTCTATATATCTTTGATCTTCTATACCGTGTCGCATAAGTTCAAGATAAAAATCATCTCCAAAAACTTCTTTATATTCAAGGGCGATCTCTTTTGCTCTTTCATAACCTTTTGCCCCATTTTTTTTATTTCTTTCATTATTTAAGTTTAAATGCCAATTTATTTCTCCTTGTAAACATGCAGCTGAACAGATAAGCCCATCACTGTTTTCAAAAAGAAGTTTTTTATTTATTCTAGGATAATAATAAAATCCTTCCAAAAAACTTTGTGAACTTAGATACATAAGATTTTTGTATCCTACTTCATTTTTTGCATAAAGACATAGATGAAATCTTTGTTTTGTTGATTTATCATCTATTTTTTCAGAGTTATGTATATATGCTTCAAGTCCAATAATAGGTTTTATATCATTTTTTCTCATAGTTGTGTAGAAGTCAATAGCACCAAACATATTTCCATGATCAGTTATAGCAACGGAGTTCATACCAAGTTCTTTTACTCTTTTTGCTAAATCTTTTATTTTATTTGCTCCATCAAGTAGTGAATATTCTGTATGTAGATGCAAGTGTGTAAATGGATAATTTTCCAAAATCTCCCCTCTAATTTTATTCTGTTTAGATATGTGCAAGTATATATAAAAATTATATATAAGTGATTAATGAAATAGTTAAGAAAATAGTTTAAAAAATATTTTATTTTGTCGATTTAGAGCTTGAAGTGTTAGATAGTGTTATCTAAGTAAAAGTAAAGTGAGATGGTATGTTGTTTAGATTTAGTAAAGATAGTAGTGTAATAGAAGATTTGATTAGTAGTTTATCTATACCTATGTTTTATAAATTTGGTAATGCAAATAAGTATATTACAAATAGTGCATTTGATAGTTTTTTTGGAAGTGTTAGAAAAAAAGCACTTGATAATATAAATGCTAACTCTATTGGTATTGATGACAAGTTTGAATTGGAAATAGAAAATGATATTGCTCAAAAGATTAGTGCTATTGTTTATATATCGTCTTTAAAAAAAGATAGTGATGATAGGTTGGGTTTACTTGTAGATATAAGTGATCAAAAAAGAGCAAAAGAAGCTATACATATTTTAAAAGAGAGATATGAACTTGCGACTAAGGGTTCAAATGAGGGGCTTTGGGATTGGAATATAGAAAAAGATGACTTATATACATCTATAAAGTTTAAAGAGATTTTACAAAAAGAGTCTAAACACCTAACAAAATCTTTAAAATCTTTTATTTCTATGATAGATGAAAGAGATCAAGCAAGATTTGTAAAAGAGTTAGAAAATCATTTAAATAATTTAACAACTACTTTTAAGTGTGAATTTAGAATAAAAGTTTCAGATGAAATAAGATGGTTTTTAGCTAGGGCTAAAGTAGTTAAAGAGGATGGAAAGATACAAAGAGTAGTTGGTTTTTTGAGTGATATAAGTGATATTAAAAAAGCTCAGTTAGCACTAAAAGAGAGTCAAGAACAGTTTGAATCTTTTATGCAAAATCTTCCCGCTGGAGTTATTATAAGAGATTTGAAAAATGGTATTATCTTTGCAAATAAATATATGAATAATTTTTTTGGATACAAAAATATAGTTGGAAGAAATATTGAAGATATCTTTCAAAAAGATGAATTTAAAAGAATCGTTAAGCAAAATAGTATTGTTTTAGAAGAGTTGATACTTACTAGTGAAACTAATATGGTTGATCGCTTTGGAAATATAAAGTTTTTTCAGTTAAATCAGTTTATTTTGCATAAAAATGATAAAAAATATATAGGTTCTATATATACTGATATTACTGCTCAAAAGATGACAGAAAAAAAACTGGATAAATTAGCTCATTATGATTTGCTTACCAATCTCCCAAATCGTGCACTTTTTCATGATAGCTTACATAATATAGTTTCAAAAGCAAGTAGAAATAATGCAAAAGTAGCATTGATGTTTTTAGATCTTGATAACTTTAAAACTATCAATGATACTTTAGGTCATGATTATGGAGATATACTTTTGAAAGAAGTGGCGAAAAAGTTAAAATCTATACTAAGAACAGAAGATATGGTATCAAGACTTGGTGGAGATGAGTTTACAATAATACTTGATGAAATCAGTGATAATGCTTTTCCATCAGTAGTTGCAAAAAAGATTATCGATACTCTTTCTCAACCAATAAAACTAAAAGATGAACTAGGCTATATAGGAAGTTCTATTGGTATATCTATATATCCTGATGATACAAATAGAAAAGATGAACTTATAAAATATGCTGATATGGCGATGTATAGAGCAAAAGAGAGTGGGAAAAATACATATAGGTATTTTACTTCTGCTATGGATAATGAATCAAGAGAGAAGATGGAACTTACAAATGATCTTAGAAATGCTGTTATGAACAATCAATTAAAATTGTATTATCAACCTATCATAGATATACAAAAGGGAGAAGTTGCTCTCTTTGAAGCACTTGTTAGATGGAAGCATCCAAAATATGGTTTGATTTCTCCAGAAAGTTTTATATCTTTGGCAGAAGAGGGTGGTTTTATGGTTAAAGTTGGTAGATGGATACTAAATAGTGCTTGTAAAAAGATAAAAGAATTTCAAAATAATGGTTACAATATCAAAATATCTGTAAATGTATCTAGTAAGCAACTAACTCAAAACCATCTTGAACAAACAACTAAAAAGATAGTACAAGAAACTAAAATAGATCCAAAACTTTTAGAACTTGAGGTAACAGAAGGCTTTTTAATGGAAAATATTAAAAAAGTTGAGGAAGTTTTAACAAATCTTAGAAATTTTGGAATAGGAATTTCTATTGATGATTTTGGAACTGGGTATTCATCACTTTCAAGGTTAAAATCTCTTCCTATAACAAAGTTAAAGATAGATAAATCTTTTGTGGATGATATTGCTTTTGAAGAAGAAGATCGAAAAATAATAAAAGTTATAATCCTTCTTGCAAATAGTTTAGGCTTGGAAATAGTAGCAGAAGGTGTTGAAAGCAAGGAACAGTTGCTAATGCTAAGAGATTTTGGATGTAAACTTATTCAGGGATATTATTTTTCAAGACCAATAGCTGAGGAAAAAGTTTTAAAATACTTAAATGATGTAATATCTAAATAATATCATGAATAGAATTTGCTTTTTTCATCCATAATTGTAATTCTTCCCATCTTTCTTCTTCAATCATATTTTTAAGAAGATTTACTTCTTTGTTGAAAGAATCAATAGAATTTAAAAGATTTTTTTTATTTTGTTTAAAAATATCACTCCACATAATAGGAGAGCTTTTAGCAATTCTAGCCATACTAGAAAATCCACCTCCTGCCATAGCAAG
The DNA here is from genome assembly GCA_027055005.1 of Campylobacterales bacterium. Lineage (GTDB taxonomy): Bacteria > Campylobacterota > Campylobacteria > Campylobacterales > QNZT01 > SZUA-1377. Next base: position 6,619 of record JALUNR010000050.1, on the reverse strand, counting down.
TATGCTTTTTGGGTTTTCTTGGTTTAAAACAGTATTTGCAAGTGAAAAGCTCATAGCATGAGGTAAATGTGAAATATATGCAGCATGATAATCATGAGAGACAGAGTCCATATAAAAGATTTTCATATTTAGTTTTTTAAAGAGATTTATAGTTATATTTTTTTGTTTTTCTCCACTATCTTCTAAATCACATAGTACTACTACTTTGTTATCATAAAGAGTTTCAAAAGCAGCTGTTGGACCTGTGTTTTCAGTTCCTGTCATAGGGTGAGCAGCTACTAAGTTTTTTCTTATTTTTTTAGGAGTATTTTTTACTATTTTTTCTTTTGTACTTCCTAAGTCTATGATAATTGTATCTTGTGAAATATCTTCCATATTTTGTAAAGCTTTAATAATAGCTTCAACAGGTATAGCTAAGATTATGATATTTGATTTTTTAACTTCATCAAAATCTTTTGCTATTTTATCAACTAGTTTTAAATCAACTGCTTGTTTTATATGTTTTTTATTGTGATCATAACCTATAACAGTCCACTCAGGATAAACTTTTTTTAAACTCAAGGCAAGAGAACCACCCATTAAACCCAAACCAACTATACAGACATTTACTTTATTCATATATTAACTCATTTTTTTAAGGTTATTTTATTTTAACATTTATTAAGATTTAATTAAAAATTTAATACCATTAGGACAATATTTTTAAAAGAGGTGTTACCTATGGTAAAAAAAGAAAGTATTATTGCAGGAGGAAGTCTTTTACTTATAGCTTCGTCATCGTTTATGAGTGCACAAGTGATTAGTAATATTGAGTTTCGAGGGTTAGTACATATTTCTCCACAAATAGCAAGTGAGATAGCTGGTATAAAGCCAGGAACCAATGTAAATGACAAAGATATTGATAGAAGTGTAAAAAAACTTTATGCACAAAAATATTTTGATGATGTTTGGGTAGAAGAAAATGGTGGAGTTTTGACTTACCATGTAAAAGAAAAGCCTGTTATAGCCAAGGTAAATCTCAAAGGTTTAAAAGATGATCAAAAGAGTGCTGTTTTAAAAGCTAGTGGACTTAAAAGAGGAGAAGGTTATGATGATAATAAAGTTAATAATCTAAAAAGAGGATTAGAAAATTCTTTAGAAGCACAAGGATATTATGATAGTGTAATAGATGTTGATACGAAAAAATTAAATAGTAGTGCACTAGAAACTCAGATAAATGTAAGAAAGGGTGAAAATATTATTATCAAAAAAGTAAATCTTATAGGTGCTAAAAGATTTTCTTATGATGATATAAAGGATGATATAGCAAATAGACAAGAGCAATCTTTAGGGTGGCTTTTTGGAAGAGATGATGGAAAATTAAAAGCAAATCAATTAAAAGCTGATAAGGCTAGGATAAGAGAATTTTATTTAAAACATGGTTACTTAGATGTAAAAGTTTCAAATCCTATTGTAAGAGCCAATTTTAGTGATTATACAGCAACTATAACTTATAAAATAAATGAAGGAAAACAGTATAGAGTTGGCAGTGTTAAAATATTTGTAGATGGAAATCAAAATGTAGATAAGAGTGTAAAAGATAATATAAAACTTGAAAAAGGTAAAGTGTTTAATGTTGTCAAGTTAAAAAAAGATGTTAAATTACTTCAAGATTATATGTCTGATAAAGGGTATGCTTTTGCACAAGTTGTACCTGATATAAAACAAGATAGGGCAAATCATATAGCAAATGTTACTTATATGATAAAACCAAATAGAAAAGTTTATGTACACAATATAACTATTTCTGGAAATTCTAGAACTATGGATAGAGTTATAAGAAGAGAATTATACTTTAGTGAAGGTGAACCTTTTACTAAAAAAGATATGGATGATTCTATTGATCAACTTAAAAGAACTGGTTTTTTCTCTGATGTTGAGATAATTCCACATCAAATATCTGCAAATCAAATAGATACAATCGTAAAAGTCAAAGAAACGAGTACTGGTAGTATTATGGGTGGACTTTCATATGGAAGTTATGATGGATTAGGTGTAAATGCCGCTATTAGTGATAAAAACTTTTTGGGAACAGGTATAGAAGTAGGAACAAGTATAGATGTTTCTAAAAAAAGTAAAAATGGTAGTTTAAGATTTTATAATCCTAGAATTTATGATAGTGAATATAGTTTAGGTGGAAGCATATTTAAGAAAAAGTTTGATTATTATGATTATGATGAAGATTCAAAAGGAATTAATTTAACTCTTGGAAAAAGGCTTGGAAGAAATCTTCATGTTAGTTTAGGATATATTTATGAAGATACTGATTTGACAAACTTATCAGATAGTTTAAAAAGTAGTCCTTATTATCAAGAGGGAAGACAAAGGAAAAGCTCTTTTGTTCCATCTATAAGTTATGATAATACAGATGATTTTTATTTACCAAGAAGAGGTATGTCTCTTGATTTATCTATGGAGTATGCTGGAGTTGGTGGCGATGTTAAGTTTACAAAATATACTTTTATAGGTAAGTTTTACAAAGGCTTAGAGGATGAGTTGGATTATGACTTGATTTTAAGAGGTAAGGTTACACTTAGTACTATAAAAGATAGAGGAGAACTTCCTTTAAATGAAAAACTTTATCTTGGTGGTTATGGTAGTGTTAGAGGATATAAAACAGGTACTTTATCACCAAAAGATAATGCAGGTGCATTGATAGGTGCTAAAAAATTAGCTACTGCAACCGTTGAGGCTAGTATTCCACTTATAAAGTCTATGAATCTAAGATTTAAAACTTTTTATGATTATGGTATGACTGGAAATAGTAGTTTTAATGAAATAAAAAGAAGCTCAATAGGTGCAGCACTAGAATGGCCAAAATCTCCACTTGGAGTTCCACTAGAAATTTATTATGCTAAAGCTTTAGGTGATAAAGCAGGTGATAGTTTAGAAAAGGTTGAGTTTAGTTTAGGTGCTAGATTTTAACAATTAAATAGACCATTGAATATTGGTCTATTTATTGTCTTTTTACATAGTTTTCTAAAATAGTTTGAAGATATGCTCTATCGGAGCTATTTATTATTATCTCATCAAATATTTTTCTTAGTTTATTTGAAACAATAGTTTCAAAGTTTCTAAATAATATAACTGCAGTTTCAGGATGTTCTTTTTTGATATTAAGTAATTTTTCAAAATCAAAATCATTTACTTCTTTATCTAATAAAATTGCTTCATATTTATTTTCTTCTAAAAGTTCAAAAAAGTTTTTTGCAGAGTTTGTTATATCTATCTTAGAGTATGTAGATGATAATACTTTTTGAAATATTTTTGTTTCTACTTCACTTTTCTTGTATATAAGGATTTGTTTTGGTGTTTTTTGTGCATCTGATTTAGCTTGTTCTTTATTTTTAGATATCAAATCTGTTAAATCTTTTTGTTTTGGTTGTACTCCGAATTTGTTTAAAATATCTAGTAAAATATCTTCTTTTATTGGTTTTGTTAAGTATTCATCCATACCCTCTGTTAAAAATTTTTCTTTATCACCTTTTAGTGCATTTGCTGTTAGTGCTATTATTGGCGTATGAGAAAGTTTGTTTATTTCTTCATATTCTATTATTTTTTTTGTAGCACTGATACCATCAAGGATTGGCATAGCTATATCCATTAATACTAAATCAAACTTTTCTTTCATAAAAAGATTTACAGCATATTCTCCATCAAGTGCTTTTTTTATAGATATGTTACTGTATTGGTTAAAGAACTCTTCTATTAGTCTTAGATTTATATTGTTATCTTCCGCTATCAATAACTTATAGTTTTGTATAGGTTTTTTAGCTTTTATATAATTTATAGATTTTCTATTTTGTTGTGGTCTTATAGAAGATAAAATTTCTATTGTCTTGAAAAAACTGATAGGTTCTACAATAGTTTTTATGTTATCTGTTTGAAGTGTTTGTTTTAGATATTCACTTGTTCTTTCTATTATTAGTAACTTTTTATTTGTTTTTTCTAAATATGAAAAATTATTTTTTTCATATACTTCACCAGTTACTATTATTAGGTTTGATCTATCAAACAAAGATATGTTTTTTTGAACATCATTAACTTGAATATATGATGGAGTATTGGTAAAAAATGAGAAATATTCTTTTAAAAATTTGGCTAATTTGATATTTTGATAATCAGTTATTATAAGAGGTGTAACCTCTTTAAAAGCATTTTTATACTCATTTATTTTTAAAGGTTGTGATTTTTTAAACTTTAAAGTAAAAAAGAATTTTGTTCCTAGATTTTTTTTACTAGCAACTTCTAGTTTACCACCTAAAAGAGCAACATAATTTGAAGATATAGTAAGCCCTAGTCCTGTTCCTCCATATTTTCTTGTTATGGTGGAGTCAGCTTGTGAAAAGGCATTGAAAACTTCACTGCGTTCATCATCACTCATACCTATACCATTATCTGAAATTTCAAAATAAATCTCTTCATCTTTTTCTTCTTGTGAGTTTAATTTTTTGATTTTTACATTTATATCTCCGCCTTTTGGTGTGAATTTAATAGCATTTGATATAAGATTTAATAATACTTCTTTTATTTTAAGTGAATCCCCTATGAGATAGTTATGAAAGTTTGGATAAAGAGTTAAGGATAAATTTATATCTTTTTTAGCTGCTTTTGCGATAAAAAGTTCAACAGCATTTTCAAACTCTTCTATTGGAGAAAAGGTTATAGAATCTACTTCTATTTTTTTACTTTCTATTTTTGACAAATCTAAAATATTGTTAATAATTTCTAGTAGATTATCTGTACTTTTTGAAATAATATCTATGTACTCTTTTTGGTTGGCATTTAAATTTGATTTTTTCAAAAGATCGGTAAAGCCAACTATGCCATTTATCGGGGTTCTTATCTCGTGAGACATATTTGCTAAAAAGATTGATTTTGATACATTTTCATTTTGAGCTTTTTTTCTCTCTAAATCTATTTTATCCAATGCTGTATCTATTATTTTATATGCTTGATGAACCCCAGAAGTAGTATCTAAGTTTAAATTCTTTTCTATTTTTGTATCATTTGTTGCTTTTTTAAGGATAAGATTTAAATCAGTATTATCAATCAAAAACTTTTTCATTTTATTATATTTGTAAATCATATAAAGTGATAAAAGTATAACAAAAAGTGATAAAAGCATATAAGTTAGGTTTAATTCGCTTTGATATTTTATATCTTTTATTATTTTCTCTTGCATATTTTTTATGGCGAAAGATAAATAAGTTATCTTCTTTTCTTCTAAACTAATCCACTCTTTTTTTGTAAAGTTTGTGATATAACCTTTTGTTAAAAGTTCTTGTTTTATATTGCTTGTTGTTTTTATAAGATTTAAAAAATCTTTTTTATTTGATTTATTTGTTAAAATCTTTTTTATTTTAGAATCTACCATATTTAAAGTTTGCAAAATATTGCTATTTTTAAATAGTTTTATCACATATAAGTTTTCTATATCATTAGTATTGGTAAAAATATTTGATATAAAATCTCTTTCATCTTCTATTTCTTTTAAAAGTTGTATAGATTCTATGTAATTGTTTATATTACTATTTTTAGAGTACAGATTGTTTTTAAGAGATATAATTTTAGTCATAATATCATTATTTAAAATATCATAATTTTTAAAAATAGTGTTATATGACAGCTCTTTATTTGCTATTTTGTCTCTGGTATTAACTATTTTTTTTATATCTTTTATGATTTTGTATATTAATTGGTCATCTTTATTTTGATTATATAATTTAACAATATTTTTTACATAATCATTACTCTTTTTAGAGATTTTTTGATATAAGAGAGTAGTTTTTTGTGTATTGCTTGATAGATTTAAGATAGCAATTTCTCTTTCTTTTGATATGTCAAATAAAAATTCTTTTAATATTTTTATTTCATTGATACTTTTTAAATCAGTTTGTATATTTTTAAAAGTAAAATATTGCTTTTGAAAAATATATAGTGAGATCAACAAAAGTAATGTTATCGGAAAAATTGTTAAAAATTTTATATTTGATTTTATTCTCATTTTATTCTCTCATTATTAAATAATTTTTTTTAAATTGTTAATACTTTTGATAGTCTTTTCTATATTTTTATTTATCTCTTCTTCACTTTCATTTTCAATACTTGACTGTAATAATGATAAAAGTTTTGATATGTGGCCTAACTCTAAAACTTTTACTGATGACTTTAGTTTTGAAATTATAAAATCTGTACTATCAAAATCTTTATGTACAATAAATTTTTTAATAAGATTTAAACTTTGTATTGAATCATCAATAAAATCATTTAATATCTCTTTTTTTTCTTCATTTGGTATATCTATGTTTTTTAAAAAAGTTATATTTTCTTCTTTATCTTCTTCACTATTTTTGTTATTATCTATTTGTTTGATATCTTTTTTTATTTGATTTATTATTATTGTTCTTTCTTTTGGAGTTACATCCTTTTCCTTATTTGGTTTTGTTTCTTCTTTTAAAAAGTTAAGATTTATCGATGGTTTAGTATCTGCATCGTTCTCTTTTGGTTCTTCTTCAATTTTTAGAGTTTTATTTTCTACAACTTCATCAGGCGCATTATCTTCTTGCTCTAGTTTTAA
>JALUNR010000049.1 GCA_027055005.1 Campylobacterales bacterium | reverse complement strand
AATGATCCTTTTTCTTTAAAAGTTTTGTAACAAAGTATGGTGTAAACAGATATGCTATAACCAAAGAAAACACAAGTGCAATAGGTACAAAAACTGGAAGTGGATGCATAAACTGTCCCATCATTCCACCAACAAAAAACATAGGAATAAATGTCATGATAATAGCTATAGTAGCAACATTTGTAGGATTTCCTATCTCATTTGTAGCAGTTATCGCTATCCTTTTTAGTGAGTGCTTGTTTAGCTTTGGATCATGGAGGTGTCTATGAATATTTTCAATAACAATAATAGCTGCATCAACCAAAAGTCCAAGACTAAGAAGCAAGGCAAAAAGTGTAATACGATTTATCGTCTCACCCAACATCCAACCAGTAAAAAGTGTCAAAGCTAAAATCATAGGAACAGTAAGTGAAACTATAACAGCTTCTCTAAGTCCTAGTGAAAAGATCAAGAGTATTGCGATGATAACTATCGATATTTCTAAATGAAAAACAAGCTCATTTACAGCATGATTTGCAGTATATCCATCATTTCTAGTTAATACATACCCAATTCCTGCTTTTTTAAGTTCCTCTTTTTTACTATCCAAAAAGTCAACTAATCTTTTACTAATAGTCACAGTATTTGCACCTTTTAGTTTTGATATAGTCATAGTTACTTGTGGGATAATTTTATTGTTAAGTCCATTTAGTTTTGAGCTTAAAAGTGCTATCTTTTTACTTTGTATATCAGCTCCTTGATAAACTTTTCCTAAATTTTTAAGATAAACTGGTTTACCATTATATGAGTCTATAACAATATCTCCAGCATCTTTTGCATCTTTTACTGCACTTTTAAATCCTGTTACTATATATCTTCCATCACTCATATCAGCCTTTATATCTGGAAGAGAAAATGTGATATTACTCAAGGCATGAGCTACTTGCCCCAAAGTTATCTTATACTGTTGAAGTTTTTTTTGTGAAATTAAAACATTTACCTGCTCAATTCTCTTTCCTTTTAACTGAACCTCTGCAACATTTTCTATATCATTTACTTGGTGAGAGAGTTTATTTAACTTCTTAAATAGATCAACCTCACTCAAACTTTTATCTTTTGCATAAAAAGCAAGACTTACAACAGGAACATCAACATCAATATCCATAGTTTTTATGATTGGTTGCATCGCATCTTTTGGCATACCATCCATGTTCTTCATGATTTGGTCATATAGTTTTATATCCGAAGTCTCTTTGTCCTCTCCTACATAAAACTGTACTTGTATGATTCCAACTGAATCCTTTGCTACTGAAAAGATATTTTCAACTCCCTTTATCTCTCTAACCTTTTTTTCCAATGGCTCTATTATAACCTTTTGTATCTGATCAGCCTTTGCTCCAGGCATCGGAACTATGATAGCTCCACCAGCCACTTTTATCTGAGGATTCTCCTCTCTAGGCATATAATTTAGTGTCAAATACCCCAAAGTTAAAATAAATATAGAGAGTATAAATGTCAAAGGATGCTCTATAAATCCTTTAGCTAACTTTCCTGCTATGTTAAATTCTACTTTTTCTTTACTCATGGTTTTTCCTTATAGTGAGTTACCGATAGATAGTTTTAAACTAGCTGCCGAAATAGACTTTTTGTAACTACTTGTTATAACATCAGCTTTTGCTTCCATGTATTTTCCAAGACTCAAAAGTAGATACATCATGTTTGTTCTGTATTGGAGGTTATTTTTAAATATATCCTCAGTTTCATCTAAGATACTCTTAGCCATCTTAACTGTTTTTTTCTTCTCGACCAAAGTCTTTTTTTGAGTTTTATAATCAAGAAAATTTTTCTCAACTTCTAACTTTATCCCATCTCTCATATACTCTTCATATTGAAGTGTTTTCATATGTTCAATCTTTGCTTTTTGCTTAGCTATCTTTGTCAACTCACCATTATAAAGAGTCTTTTTAAGTCCTACAGCAACTAAATAATAATCTTTGTTTGTATTAACTGTAAATCTATCATCATTTGTTCCATACTCAACATGAGCTCCAACAGTTGGATACTCATCAGCACTATCGTAAGCAATTTTTGTTTTCATAGTCTCTACATTTTTTTTCATCCATCTTAAATCATCTCTGTTTACCATAGCATTTTCTTGTAAGGTTTTAAGATTTTTTGATGGGATTTTTGGATTTATAAATCCTCTCACATCTGTAATACTCTTATCATCAGTCAAAAATTTTAGATATGCGATAGCAAGTCTAAACTGTGTTTTTGCCTCTTTAGTTTTTGTTTTGATACTATACTCAGCCATTCCAGCTTGATTTACATCCACCATTCTAGTGATACCTTTGTTGTACATATCAAGAGCAGTATTTTTAAATCTTTTAGCTATCTTTGCAGCCTCTTTTGTTAAAGCTATAAACTTTTTAGCAGTAGCAGCACCATTATATGCTTTTATAACCTCTAGTCCCAAAACTTTTCTATCATGAGAAAGCTTAGCTTCTTTTGCTTTTAGTTGAAGCATAGCCATAGTCTTTGCATTTTCTAGTTTGTATCCAGTGAAGAGTGGAACTTCATATGTTAGTTTTGTTTCAAAGTTGTTTCTTGCATCAGGATAATTTAAATCATGAGGCTCCGTTGCTAGCATTTGCTTCTGAGTCTGTGGATTTGTCATCATCCCTTTAAAAGTATTAAAATCTGCACTATTATTCATGACATTTGCAATTCCACCTAAAAAATCACTAAATCCAAAATCTCCAAATGTAGCCTCACGACTCGCCAACTTCATACCAAAAACATATCCAGCATGATTTGTTCTACTTATATTTTCATTAAATACAAGCTTACCTTTTTTATAAGCATCAGGCTCTTTTATCATTTGCTGAGCAACCTCTATATCTCTTTGCTTTGCCAACAACTCTTTGTTATTAGTTGTAGCCAAACTTATAGCTTCACTAAAACTAACAGTTCTTGCCATTACAATAAGTGGTAACACTGATAAAACTACTACTTTTTTCATTTCCTCTCCTCTTTTATTAGTTTAAATAATACATCTACATGATAAGTTAAGATAGATGGCTCATAGTTTGGAAGTAGTAAAACTCCCTCTGCCATAGCAAAAAGCCCATCAGCTAAATCAATAGAGCTTTTTTTTATCTCACCTTTTTTAATACCATCACTTAAAATCTCTCTTAGCCAAGAGATATATCTTTTTTTTATATCATCTTGAAAACTAAGCATCTTTTCAACACTTCTTGAAAGACAAATAGAACTAAACTCTTTATATATCTTTCTTCTGTTCTTGTTTATCTCATCATCTTTTATGCACAAAGTAAAAAGAGCTAAAACTTTATGTTTAACACTACCTACCTTTTGTATCTCAGTCTTTACTTCTTTGTCATATTCTTCTTGAATACTTTTAATCAAAGAAAATAGTATATCCTCTTTAGACTCAAAGTATTTGTAAATACTACCTTTTGCAATATTTGCTTTTTTGGCAATCTGAGAAACAGTAATATTACAAAATCCTTCACTAAGTATCAAACTATAACAAAGTTTTGTAATCTCTAGTCTTTTTTTGTTTTTATTTTGCATAAAAAAATCCTTACATGACCGACGGTCATTATAAGGATTTTTTCTTAAAGTTTTAAGTAGTTTTTATATTGTAGCGTAAGAAACCCACTTACACTCTTTTATATTTTGAAGTTTTTCTATTATCTCTTTTTTGAGTTCATTTTCAACCAACACAACTGCCAAAGC
>JALUNR010000048.1 GCA_027055005.1 Campylobacterales bacterium | reverse complement strand
TATGTATAGAGGTTTGGGAGTTGAAAACAAAGAGGCAGTTTACAAAACTCTTAGCAAAAATTTTCAACCAATCTTTCTAACCTCTCTAACTACTGCGATAGGATTTTTATCTCTTGCAATCTCTCATATAGTTCCAGTAAAAACTTTAGGACTTGCTACCTCTTCAGCTGCCATCTTAGCACTGGTTTTAAGTGTTTTTTATATGCCAACTCTGCTTTTGTTTTTGAAAAAGTCTAAAGTAAAAACTACTTTAAAGAAGCAAAAATTTGTCCTAAAATACAAAAAATATGCTAATTTTTTAGTATCTCATGATAAAAAGATAGTACTTTTTGTAACTATGATATTTATCTTTTTTGCGATAGGTTTGACAAAGGTAAAGGTTGATTCAAATACTATAAGATACTTTGAAAAAAATGTAGAGATAAGAAAATCAACCGAGTTTATCATGAAACATCTAACCGGTCCCATGGCTTATGAGATAGTTTTGGATAGTGGTAAAAAAGATGGTATAAAAGACCCAAATTTTTTAAAAACTGTGGATAAGTTTTATACAGAGTTTCAAAATAGATTTTCAGATATAAGGCACTTAAACTCCTTACTTGATGTAGTAAAAGAGTTTCACAAAGTGATGCACTCAAACGATGAAACTTACTACAAAGTACCAGACAATAAAAACTTGATAGCCCAATACCTGCTTCTTTACTCTATGTCCCTGCCACAAGGAATGGAGATAAACGATAAGATGGATATAAAAGAGAGGCTTCTTAGAGTAACTGCTCAAGTAAACTTGGTAGATACTTCAAAAGATTTGCAGATGCTTGGATGGATAAAAAAGTGGTGGGCAAAAACTCCATACAAAGTAGAGTTAAATGGACAAACTCAAATGTTCGCTTTCATGCAAAAAGATGTAACAAATACCCTTATCTACTCTATATCGATGGCTTTGGGATTAGTTTCACTTATCATGATACTAATCTTCAAAGATTTAAAGATGCTGTTTATCTTTATCTTGCCTAACATACTTCCACTTATCTTGGTAGTTGGACTTATGGGATGGCTTGGTATCAACATAGATCTCGGAGTGGCAGTTGCCGGAGCTATCATCATAGGAGTTGCCGTAGATGATACTATCCACTTCTTTAGTAAATACTTCTTAGCAAAAAAAGAGGGCTTAAACATAGAAGATAGACTATCTTATGTCTTTACATATAGTGGAAAAGCTATGCTTTACACAACCATCATCCTAACTCTATCTTTTGCTCTGTTTATGGGAAGTGATTTTGCACCAAATTTTAACTTTGGACTTATAACTGCATCAGCTTTGATTATAGCTTTGGTAGCTGATTTGGTTTTACTTCCAGCTTTGCTTAGTTGGAGGGAGAGGGGGTAGATAGTGCCTCTTCATGAGGTGTTTTTGATATAATGGGTGTTAATAAATAGTTATAATTACAAAGGAAATAGTAAAAAATGAGTTTTAGAAATGATTCAAACTGGAATGAAAGGAATGAGTTAAAAGCTTTTTTAATTTTCAAAAAATTAGAGGCACTTGATTTTCCGAGAGGTAAACAAATAGAACTTTGCAGAGAAATGGAAAAAGAAACAAACTTAGATGCAGGAAATATAAGTGCTAAGGTAAGCAACTATAAATCAGTTGCAGGGATTAATAATAGTTCAAATGCTTCAAGCGATACAAAAGAAAATTATTCAAAATACAAAGACTGTTCTATAGCAAAACTTGAAGAACTCATAAACAAAGTATAACAAATCGTAGAGACTGTGAATTTAGTCCAAAATCACCCTAAATTCACACTTTCTACCCAGTAAAAATCTACTAAAAATCTCATTTTTATAAAAAAATATTCCTGATTAGATATTTTCTAAAAAATAGTCCCAATTACGACTAAATAGAGCTGTATCTTTAGATATAAGCTGCTATTTCTTCTTTTATTTGGGTTAATTTGTTGTTTTTTATGGCAAGGCAGAGCTTTTTAAACAGAGGTATGCCTATGAGATTAAGCAATCTTCTAAAATTGTAGGTAAACATGATAAGGGCATTTTCTCCAAGTACTTTCTTTTTGCTTCTGACTAGAAAGTGATCCCAACCGAGTGTTCTTTTGATAGTGCCAAATGGGTGTTCTACAATAGAACCTCTTAGTTTTACTATTTTTTTTGCTTGGGGTGTTTTCATTTTTGTTACATACTCATCAATAATATCTTCATGTTCCCAGCGATACATCTGTTTATTTGGTGTTTTATCAGAAAGACAATTTTGTTTAAGTGGGCACACTTTACAGTAAGTACTTGATATCCTATAAACATCTAACATTCTTCCGTTTCTTTCATATTGTTTTTCTATTTTGTGTAGTTCTTTATTATTGGGGCAGATATAACAATCTTGTTTTTTATCATAAGTAAATTGATTTTTAGAAAATCTTGCACATTTGATTTTTTTATTTGCAGCAGTGCATCTTGGTGGTATGATTGTCTCTATACCATCTTCTATACATTTTTTGATCTCTCTTGTGGAGTAGTAGCCTTTATCAGCTGTGATAATCATGTCTTCATTATCTAATATCTCTTTGCTTTTTATTGCCATATTGTACAGTTGGTCTAGATCATGACCGTTTGTAGATATATCTGTGGCTATGATAAACTTATATTTATTGTCTACTGCAATTTGGCTATTGTAAGCCATGAGGTTATGAGCAGGTTTACTCATAGCCGTTGCATCTGGATCTGTTTTATTATATTGATCTTTACCAAGTACTTGCAGTAAGTCTAAATCCTTTTGCAAGCTCTCTTTTCTCTCTGCCAGTTTCTCTATATCTTCTTTTGAAATCTTTAGGTTTGATCTGTTTTTATCTTCTTTATCAGTAGCTTCTAGTATTGTCATATAATTTTTTATCTCTTCATCAATCTTGGCTAAATCTTTTTTCAGTGTCTTTGTCATGATAAGGGTGTTTTTACTCGCATTGGCTCGTAAAAATGCACCATCTATGGCTACTAAATCTCCTGTTATTAGATTTAGATTTTTTATAAGAATACTAAACTCTTTAAAGATAGTTTGTAAGGCTTTTGGATTATCTTTTCTAAAGTTAGCTATTGTTTTATAGCTTGGTGTTAATCCTTGAGTTAGCCACATCATCTCTATATTTCTGCCTATCTCTGTTTCTAACTTTCTACTACTTCTTATCTTATTTAGATAACCATAGATATATATCTTGAGTAAGAGTTTTGGGTGGAATGCTGGTTGTCCATCTTTTATCAAACTCTTTTTTGTTTTTATGTTTAATGAAGAGATATCTAGTATATTTACATATTCTTCTATTGCTCTTACTATATTGTCTTCTTCCACTAACTCATCTAAACTTGGTGGAAACATAAGTTGTTGTTTCCTGTTTAAACCTTCCTTATAAAGTCCCATTTTTAACCCTTTTTTTATATAGATATTATACTGTTTTATTGGTTTTTAAATGTTGATTTTTAGCCTTTATTTGTTAGAATATTTTATTGGTTTTGGAATTGAGTTCTTTCACAGTCTCGTAGCAACAAAAATATGTTACCTCGTCGAAAAAAGCTTGATTGAGTAAAGATATTTAGCTATCATTGTTGAAATTAAAAGAGTACAAATGCAGGTAACATATTTTTGTACTCAACCGTTATACTACAAAAGGAGTCAAACATGAAATACAAAATTTTAGTTATTATTACTCTCATTGCAATATTTATTCAGTTTATACCATATGGGAGGGAACATTCAAATCCACCTATTCTTGCAGAACC
>JALUNR010000047.1 GCA_027055005.1 Campylobacterales bacterium | reverse complement strand
TTGTATAGGAGGTATGTTTTGAGTCAGAAAAAGAAGCTTTTAGATATTGTTAGAGATAAAATTAGATTGAAACATTATAGCTATGCTACTGAAAAAGGCTATGTTAGTTGGATAAAGAGAGTTTTTCCTACTACTCAAAATTAGCAAGTGCAGTCTTGCAAAGCAAAAAGTTTCTCTGGAAATCAAGTATTTTCGGCTTTTTTATTTTTATATTGTGAAGTGTTGGTATGAATAAGTCTAAGATTTTTAGTCCTTTGGATTTGTAGCATACTTTTTGTGAATATAATATTCCATCCAACTTAGGTTACTATCACAAAGTAGCCTTTACTCCCCAAAAATATGAGTATATTGAAAATGACAACTTAGATATAAATTTATCTAAAAATTTTTCAAACTTATCTTCTTTTCTCCAAACTACCTTTTTTACATGTGAGAGCTTGATAATCTCTTTTTTGGCTTCGTATATTGTACCTAATTCATCTACAAGGCCAACTTTAATAGCACTTTTTGCAGTAAATATATGTGCATCGGCAAATTCATTTTTTTTAGCAAGATTTAGCTTTCTTGCTTTTGCAACATCGCTTACAAACATATCATAAGTATTATCTATCACCTTTTGAAGTTCGGCTTTCTCGTATGGTTTCCATGCTCTTGTTGGAGTTCCTATTTGTTTATATTTTCCTTTTTTTACAACTTGCTCTTTTATACCAAGTTTGTTTGCTAACTCTTCTACATTTGGTGCTTCAAAGATTACACCAATACTTCCTATTGTAGCTCCTGGATTTGCAACTATTTTATTTGCCCAAATACTAGCATAATAACTTCCACTTGCCATCAAACCTTTTGCATAAGCTACAACTGGTTTTTGTTTTCTTAATCTTTTGATAGCTAGACTCATCTCAATACTTGGAGCGACTGCACCACCAGGAGAGTTTACTACAAGCAAAACACCTTTTATGTTACTTTTCATAGCAATATCTATCTTTTTTAAAAATTCTTTATCACTTATGATAGGACCTGTTATTTGTATATCCATAAGATTTGGTTTTTGAAAATCAACCTTTTTAGATGGTGCAAATATCAAGAAAAGTATAAGTAAAAATATCAATGATTTAAAATACTTTGATATAAATTCTAAAACTGCTTTTATGTATTTCATATATCTTCTCCCATTATTATAGTCTTTTCTACTTCTTTTGTATGTAAAATTAGCCATTTGTATATGCTTTTTAAATCTTCAAAATCTTGTTCTATTTTTACTACTATCATATCTGCATCGAAGTCTTTTTTTAAAATACCTTTGTTTAATCTCAAAGCTTTACCTGCACTTTTGGTAACGGCTGTTAAAAGTTTTTTAGATAATTCATCCATATCCCAACTATCATGAATAAATATAGCATTTCTTAACTCATCCCAAAGATTTAGTGAAATATTTGAAGTTAAGCCATCTGTTGCAATAGTTAGATTTTTGATATCTTTTATTTCAAGCTTTTTGTTTTCTAACAATCTATTTGATACAGGACAACTAGTGATATAAAACTCACTATCTATTTTTTTTATCTCATTTTTGTTTGCAAATGTAAGATGAGTAAAAAGAGTATGAACACCTTTAAAAAGATTGATATAGTCATTTATATTTGTAAGTGGTTTGGGATTTGGAGTAAATTTTCCTAAAAATTCACTAAATCCACCTTTCCCATTTTCAAGCCATTCTCTTTCAGCTTTACTTTCTAAAAAGTGAGTTGAAACTACACAACCACTATCTTTTGCTAAATTTAAAGCTTTTTTAGCCAAGATAGGGTGTGTAGAGTATGGAGAGTGAATACTAATAGAGGGGATAAATCTCTCATCTTTTAAGCTTAAAGTTGCATAATATCTTTGTAAAAAATCTTGATACAAAACATCTACTGCTGATGGATTTGAACCCAATATTTCGTTAAATAAAACAACATTTATTTTTGAGTTTTTACAAGGTTTTATATCTTCACCAAAACTACTTATTTCACCGATTGTTGTAGTTCCACATCGCATAAGTTCTTTTAAAGCTACTTCAATAGCATCATCGGAAGTAAGTTTTACTAATTCTTCTCTATATTTTACAACTGATTTTAGCCATTTTATAAATTCACCATATTCAAGTCTGGTTTTATTCTTTATATATTCTAAATGTATGTGAACATTTATAAGTCCCGGAAGTAAAACAGAGTTTTTTTCATATTTTTTTACTTTTGCATCAGGATATTTTTTTAAAAGTTTTTCTTTTGCATCGATCTCTATTATCTTTTTTTCATAAGCTATCGCATAATTTTTAAGTATCCTCAACTCTTCATCAAATGTTAAAATATAATCACTTATTATAATCTTCAAATCTGTACCTAACTTTTTTTTGCTACAATACTATCTAAATTTTTATAAAGGACAAAAAATGAAAGTAACAGTTATCCAAGGACCAAACTTAAATATGCTAGGACTTAGAGAGCAAAATATTTATGGACCTATGAAACTAGAAGATATACATGAACAAATGGAAGTATTTGCAAAACAAGCAAATCTTGAAATAGAGTTTTTTCAATCAAACTTAGAGGGTGAAATAGTAGATAAAATCCAAGAATGTATGGGTGATAGTGATGGTATCATCTTAAATGCAGCCGCTTTTACTCATACTTCTATCGCAATAGCCGATGCAATAAGAGCAGTTCAAATCCCAACTATTGAAGTTCATATTTCAAATATATATGCAAGAGAAGAATATAGACACAAATCAATGATAGCTCCTTATGCAGCAGGACAAATCACAGGTTTTGGACCATTTAGTTATCATTTGGCAATGGTTGCTATGAGTCAAATCTTAACGGAACTTCACTCTATGCAACAAGCTCAAGCTGCTACTGATGAGCAAAAATAGTCTTGAACTACATCTTAAAAGGTGAAAATGCCATATATTATGAATGTGGCTTTTCATCTGATAATGCTCTTTTTTTATGTATAAGTGATGAAAAATATTTTATAACTGATAGTAGATATTTAGCAGAAGCTAAAAAGTTTATAAAAAAAGATACTTTAGTTGTTGATGGTGAACGAGATTTACTAAAAAGAGCAAGAATTATTATCCGAAAATCAAGGATAAAAAGTTTAACCATAGATCCCAATGAATGGAATATAAAAGATTTTGAAGAGTTAAAAAAGCTTAAAATAACTTTTTCTAAAAAACCTAATTTTTCTCAAAGAAAGAGGATTGTAAAAACTCAAAATGAATTGAATATCTTAAAAACATCAGTTTTAAAAGGGAAACAAGCTTTTAGAGAGTTTGAAACTTTTGTTAAAAACGATGGTTGTGGTAAAGATGAAAAGTATTTAAACTTTATGATGCAAACTTTTATGGGAAATTTTGGAAAATATGATTTAAGTTTTACTCCAATAACTGCGATAAATAAAAATTCAGCTCTTCCTCATGCTTTACCTACTGAGGATATAAAACTAGAAAAGAACAGTTTACTACTTGTTGATGCAGGACTTAAATATAAAAGATATTGTAGTGATAGAACTGAAACTTTTATAAATAAAAAAGATAAATTTCAACAAAAGATTTATGATATAGTCTTAAAAGCTCATGATAAGGCAATAGAAGCAGTCAAAGTTGGAGTAAAAGCTAAAGAGATAGACAAAGTGGCAAGAGATGTTATCCAAAAAAGTGGATATGGAAAATACTTCATACACTCAACCGGACATGGGGTAGGACTTGATATTCATGAATTACCTGTTATATCTGCAAATAGTGATACTATTTTAGAAGACGGAATGGTTTTTACTGTTGAACCAGGGATTTATCTTGAGGATAAGTTTGGAGTAAGGATAGAAGA
>JALUNR010000046.1 GCA_027055005.1 Campylobacterales bacterium | reverse complement strand
TTAAAAATAGATACAAACATATCCATTATAGAGTCCATCGCACTAGCTAAAAGTGCTACTGAGCCACTCATCAATCCAACAGTAAGTTTTATAACTGCTAGTAAAAGTGAAAGTGAGGTTGCTACTAGGGGAGCTTTTTTTTCTAAAGAGCTATTTTGTTTCAAGAACCGCCTTTGCTTTTTTTATATCTTTTTTTATCTGTTTATTTAAAAGTTCTATTGTATCAAATTTTTTATTATCTCTTAAAAAAACAAAAAATTTTATACTAATCTTTTGGGGTAAAAAGTTTATATTTGTATCAATAAGATGAGTTTCTACCGCAAAATTTTCATCAGTTGTAACACGATGACCTATAAAAGTTATACTATCATACCACTTATTTTGTACTTTTGTCTTAGTAGCATAAACTCCACTTTTGGGAAATAAGAAAGAACTTTCATCTAAATTTATAGTAGCTACTAACTTTTCTTTTCCAATCCCTTGACCTTTTTTTGTAGTTGCTACTACTTGATACTCTCTACCTAACAGTTTATTTGCCTTTTTTACATCACCACTTTTCAAAAGTTCTCTAATAGTTTGTGAATGTACACTAAAATTATCAATCTTAACTTCTTTTACTACTATCAACTCAAACTCTTTTTTAAAAAGATTTATATCACCATTTCTGTTTTTACCAAATCCAAAATCATAACCTATAACTACTTTTTTTAAAGCAGGAAAATTCACCTTTAAAAACTTTACAAATTCATTATCAGTAAAATTTTTTATTTCATCAAGACTTAAAAAAACAGATCCATTTTTAAAATACTGATTTCTTATATCACCTGGAGTTAAGTTTGAAAATCCTTTATCTATAACAAGCAAAACTCCATTAACATCAAGTTTTTTAAAAAGCTCTTGATGAGCTTTATGCATACCATCAAAACCACCGATCGCGATAGAAGTTATCTTATCACTTTTTAAAGTAGTAGAAAATCTCAACATTTCCCTCTTTCCCTTTTAAAATAGACTCTTTTTCCATAACTTTTCTCCAATCAAGTTTAAAACACTCACTTTCAAATCTTCTTTTTGCAAACTCAATAGCTTTTTTATCTTTTACAACTCCATTTTTATCTCTTTTTACATCTTTACCAACTTCAAACTGAGGTTTAAAAAGTATGATAATATCTTTTTTACTTAATCTATCTATATCTTTTAATATACTCTCTATCCCAACAAAAGAAACATCACAAGTTACTATATCAAAATTTTTTTCACTAATAAAATCTTTTATATTTCTGTTTTCATAACTTTTTATTTTTGACTCTTGCTTTAAACTATTATGAAGTTGATTAGTTCCTACATCTACTGCGACTATTTCTTTAGCTCCACTAAGTAATAAAACTTGAACAAATCCTCCTGTACTACTTCCTATATCTAAACACTCTTTATCTTCGATATTTATATCTATCTCTTTTAAAAAGCCTTCTAGTTTATATCCTGCACGACTTACATATACAATATCTTGTAAAATCTCTATTTCAACATCTTCAACTTCAAAAGATGGCTTTGTTATAAGTTTTCCATCAACTAAAACTTTTTGTTTTTGGATAAGCTCTTTAGCTTTATTTCTACTAGTTGTAAGACCACAATGTAAAATATAATTATCTAATCTCATAAAAAAACTACTCTCTTTGCTAATTTGGGTTACTTAGTAACATATTACCTTTCATTTTGTTTGATAATAATTAAATTTATAAATTTTTTTAAAAAAGATTAAAGGAAAATAGTTTTATGGCGATTATTCAGGTACAAAACAAAAGGAAAGGATGAATATGAAAGTTTCAAACAAAGAAATCGCAGCAAGTATCAACAAAACTCCATCAGCTATAAGTTACTTAAAGAAAAATAACTTTGAAGAGTTTTTGATACTAAAACTAGGTGTATTATGCAAGAAATTAAATCTTGATAGTGAAGATTTGATGGCTATGCATACACTAAAGCAAATAGAGCTAAAGAAAATAGCTTCATAAATAAAATCACAGACTAACCCATGTAAATTTTTGATTCTTTGAGGAGGAGAGAATCAAAAATTAAGTGTTTCCAATTAGTACTTTACTTTCGACAGATAAAGTCCACTAGAATTAGCTAAAGTTCTACTATAAACAGCTTTATTTTCAAGTTGTTCTTTTAAGTTTTTTATAGTTAACTTTTTATCACTTATTTTTAGCAAAAAAGACATCATCATCCTTATTTGGCTTCTTAAAAATCCGTTTGCTTCAAAATAAAATACTCCATACTCTTTATACATATAAAACCTTGCTTTAAAAATCTCTCGTTTATAGTTTAAAGTTCCTCCATGAGCTTTTTTAAAACTCTCAAAGTTATGACTCCCCTCAAACTCTTTTATAGCTTGTTTTATAGAGTTTTCATCTAAACTTTCAATAAAAGTAACATAATTAGAAAGAAAAGGATTTATATCACCTATTTTTACTATATATCTATAAACTCGTCTTTTTGCACTAAATCTAGCATGAAAATTCATATCAACTTTTGAAATATTTTTTATAAAAATAGATGGTTTTACTTTTTTATTTAACTCATATTTTAGCTTTACTAAATCTTCCCAATAAGATGGAACTATGATATTTATCACTTGAAAAGAAGCATGAACCCCTTTATCAGTTCTTCCACTTGCATTAAAATCTCTATCAATACCTAAAGACAAAAATGCATTTTTTAAAGTTTTATGTACGGTTAAAACACTGCCCTTTTGCGGTGCATATCCACTAAATCTACTACCATCATAACTAAAGATTATCTTTAAGTTTTGCATCAATACCTTTTTAATATAAGATTCTTTACAAAGACAATCGATATAAGAGTAAAAACTATAACTATAAATATAGCTCCATAAAGTGGTGATGAAGCAGCTAGTTTAAATGTCATACCATAATATAAAAATATCACACTTGCTATCCAAAAAGGTATAATTCTTTTTTGAATCCTTGTATTTATAATACCTATACTAAATGCAAGTAAAACACTTAAAAATGGGAAAAGTGATAACAACATATAAATACTAAGCCATCGTGAACGATAAGAGTTTGTTTTTGCATCTAACCAATACTGAATAATATCTTTATGTGACAACTCATCACGATGCAAATTATTTGTTAATTTTAACTTTTTATAACTTGTTTTAACGATCTGTTTTTTATCAATCAAGTAGTGATTTCCATCTTCTAATATAAGATTTATTTTATTGTTTTTAGATGTAAAGGTAGCTTTTTTTGCTAAGATAACTTGTTCTTTATTTGATGACTTTGAAAAAAGTATCAAATCAGTATAAATCAAATTATTTAACTTTTTAGTAAAAATATTCCATCTACCTACTTTTTGACCTACTTCACTATCTTTTACATTTATTTTTGATTCCATCTTTTTTATTTTTAGAAAATTTTTACTAGCCTGTTCCGAAAGTGGCATCAAAATAAGTGAATTTATCACAAGAAACACTGTTATAATAAAAGAGATTATAAGATACATATTTAAAAGTTTTTTTGGAGATTTTCCCAAAGAAAAAAGTACTAACATTTCACCCTCTTTAGAAAAGTTAAAAAGTGAATAAGTAAGTGCTATAAAGAAACTTATGGGAAAAGTATATATAATAATTTGTGGTACATAATAAAAATATATTTGAAAAATATCTAAAAAAGTTAGTGTCATAACAGATGTAAAATTTGATATTTTTACAAAATATATAACTGAAATAAGTAAAAAAAGTATTAAAAAAAATCTTGCTACTGTTGCAAAAAGATCTTTTAAAAGATAACTATAAATCTTACCCATAAAGTACCACTAAAAAATGTTCAAAAAAATCACTAAAAATATAAACTATAAAAAGGGCAATCGCCAAAAATGGGATAAAAGGTATTTCTAAATCTTTCTTATTTGCTACTAAAAAAACAGGAAGAGCTATAAGAGCCGATAAAAAGATAACAACAAGTCCAAGCTTTACTCCAACCATTGCACCAATAGTTCCAGCTATCATAATATCAGCTTCACCCATTGCCTCTTTTTTTACTAAATATGAAACATAAAATCTCAAAAAAGAAAATCCTCCAGCAAATAAAAGAGCATTTTCAAAGTTTTCTAAAATAGTTAAACTACTTACAAAACTAAGAGTTAAAGCTAAAAGATTTAAACTATCTGGTACTTCTTTATACTTAAAATCTATCAATGAAAGTGCAAGAAGCAAGGCAAAAACTCCACCTACTATAAAAGAAAATGTTATATCATGAAGCTTTATATAACTTAGTGCAAAAAGCAAAGCTGAGGATAGTTCAACTAAAGGATACTGGATAGAGATTTTACTCTTACAATATGCACACTTACCGCCTAAAAATAAATAGCTAAAAAGTGGTATATTGTGATAGTATTTTAGATTTTTACCACAACTAACACAGTGTGAAGATGGAAAGACTACACTTTCGTTTTTTGGTATTCTTATAATCAAAACATTTAAAAAAGAACCTATTAAAAGTCCAAAAAGACTAACTACACCTAACTCATAAAAACTCACTTAACACCACCAAATCTTCTCTCTATATTTTTATACTTTTTCACTATCTTATCAAACTCACTTACCGTAAAATCTGGCCATAGAGTATCACTGAAAAACATCTCTGCATAAGCACACTGCCAAAGCAAAAAGTTACTTATCCTAACATTTCCACCTGTTCTTATGAGTATATCGACTGGATCAAAATTTGCTGTATCTAAAAGTTTAGAAAAACTATTTTCATCTTGTTGTTCACCACTCTCTACTGCTTTATTAACTGCCCTTATTATTTCATTTTTACTTCCATAGTTTACTGCTAAAACTTGAGTCAATCCATCAAAGTCTTTGGTTTTTTCTTTTATATCAGCTATTCTATCTTGAAGTTTTTTAGGAATTGAAGAAATATCACCAATAGTTTCAAATCTAACACCATTATCTAAAAAAAGATTTAACTCATTTTTTAAGTACCTTTCCATTAAAGAAAATAAAAAATCAACTTCTTCTTTACTTCGTTTCCAGTTTTCTGTACTAAAAGCATAAAGTGTTAAATACTTTAACCCAATATTTGATGCAAATATAGTAAGTTCTCTTACTCTTTTTGCTCCCTCTTCATGCCCTTTTATTCTTTTGAAAAAACCTTTTCTTTTCGCCCATCTTCCATTTCCATCCATAATTATAGCTATATGTTTTAACTCATTCATCCTCTAACATCCAGTAAATTTGGGCTCACATAAAAAAGCGGCTCGATAGTCTTATCTTTTTTATAAATCTTTGCATTTAAATCAAGATTGTTTAGTTCCGTTTGCAAAAACTTAACACTATTTTCATAATATAGATATAAACTTAAATTTTTTATATCTTCTTTTACTTCTACTACACCCTCAATTGGACCTAAATTTTCAAAAGCTGCATAAAAATCTATCTTTGCATCGACTTCTTTGTAACTATTTTTCTTTTTAGCTCTTCGTTTTTTGAACTGAAATATCGCTTCTTTACCATTTTGAGTCATAACAAAAGTAAAGACATTTTGTTCAAGTGCATTTATCATTGATGTTGTTGTCATAAATTCATTTTTTGAAGTTGACTTTGAGAGATGTTCTAAAAATGTTGTTTTAAGTTCTAATTTTGGATTTTCTTTTGTTAAAATCTGAGCCAATTTTTCGCTAGTAAATTTTGGTATATATTTTAAATGTTTTAAAAGTTTAGGTTGTTTTAAAAGATTTGATAAAGAAATATTTTTTGTTTTAACATCTTCTTTCATCTGCCCCCAGTAACTCTCACCCACATCCAATTTTAAGTCTGATTTTGTTTCTAAAAGTTTTGAACCAATCAAAAGTTTGTATTTCCCACCTGCTAATTCATCTAAAACATTTATTTTCATAGGAAGTATGGAGTTAAATCTAGTAAGCTTTGCATTTTGTACCAAAGTATCAAGTTTAGCAATAGACTTGATACTATTTATCAAGCTTTTTAGCCTCAGCTAATATCTCAAAAGATATTTGTAATTTATCTTTTTGAGATAGTTTGATTTGCTTACTCTTTGTTATAAAAACTATTTCATTATAATCACTTCCAAATTCATTTTTATTTACATAATTTAAACATATTGCATCGACCTCTTTTTCAATAAGAGCTTTTTTTGCATTTTCCACACCTATTTTTTCATCCATTTCAGCTTTAAAACCAACAGTTTTTATACCATTTTTATTAAGTGTTGCTAAAATATCTTCATTTTTAACTAGCTTCAAATCCCACTCTTCACCTAAGTTATCTTTTTTTAACTTTCCAGTTTGAGGATATTTGACTATATAATCACTAACAGCTGATGCCATAAAAAGATAAGGAGTCTTTTGTATAAGCTCAGGCGAACTATCATCCATCAAAGTAGCCTTTGTCATAACACCTTTTTTAGCAACTCTTATACAATCAGTAAGATAATCTTTAAGCTCCTTACTATCTTCATAATCCAATGTATAAACTTCACTAGGAATTGAGATAGGAAATCTCGAACTTACCAAACAAACATCTGCCCCTTTTAGATAAAGAGAAGTTGCTAGATTTGATGCCATTTTCCCTGAAGAAAAGTTTGAGATATACCTTACATCATCTATTTTTTCAATAGTTCCCCCGCCACTTACAACAACTTTTCTATTGAGCCAAAAATCATCTTTTAAAACTTCTCTTACAGTTGCAAAATAAATATCTTTAACATCTGCCATTGCCCCCACTCCTTCATCTCCACAAGCTAAAAGTTTTTCAACTGGTTCAACAATTTTATAGTTTAAAAGTTTTAGCATCTTTAGTGAAGCTTTTGTTGAATTATGAGTTATCATATTTGTATTTGCCGATGGAGCTAAAACAATCATCTTCTTATATGCAAGTACAGTTTGTAAAAGTAGATTATCAGCTATACCGTGATTTAGTTTATTTATCGTATTTGCAGTTGCTGGAGCTATTACAAAAACATCTGCCCATTTTCCTATCTCAATATGGTTATTATCATCAGCCCAACTTTCACTATCTTCATCTAAAACTCTATTTCTTGTTAGAGATTCAAAAGTCAAAGGAGTTATAAATTTTTTAGCACTTTCACTCATAGTAACTCTAACATTTGCACCACTCTTTACAAACTCTCTTATTAGCTCTAAAGCTTTATATATAGCTATACTTCCAGTTACTCCAACTAAAATATTTTTATTTTTTAACAACATCTCTTAACTTTTTTATAATTTTTTCTACACTTTTATCTTCCACATTTAGGACAACATCAGCTACCTTTTTATACTCACTACTTCTTATCTTATACAGTTTTTTTGCCTCTTCTAAGTTTTGAAAAAGTGGTCTTTTTGCAAACTTTTTATCACTATTTGGATGATTTTTAAGCCTTTCATAAATCCCATCAAAAGAGCTATCAAGCAAAACAATTTTTCCAATATTTTTTAGATTTTCTTGCCTATAAAATCCTCCACCTGTTGATATAATACTATTTTGAACACTTCTTTCTAGCCACAAAGCACACCTTTTTTCCAACTCTCTAAAATAAACTTCTCCATCTTCACTAAATATAGTTTTAATCTTTCTGTTATCAAGACTTTCTATCAAATCATCTGTATCTATCGCAAACTCATCAAACTTTTTTGCATAAGCTCTTGCAATAGTACCTTTTCCTACTCCCATAAATCCTATAAGTATGATATTATTCATCAAAATCCCTCAAAATTTTTAAAATTTTTTCCAAAAAGCTTTGCTAAATAGTACAAAAAAAGTAAAACACTCCAATCTTCCAACTATCATACCAAAAGAGAGTACTACTTTATCTATATCGCTAAAAAATGCAAAATTACAACTAGGATCTACCTTAGCAAATCCTGGACCTATATTTCCAACTATTGCTAAAGATCCACTGATTGCAGTCATAGCATCGTATCCTCTTGCATAGATATACATACTAAGTCCAACTGTTGTCATCATATATAAAAAGAAAAAAGCAAAAGTTCCCATCAAAATCTTATCTTTTATCTTCACCCCATCTACAAAAACAGTTATGATAGAGTTTGGATGGAGTATTCTTTTAAATTCACTAAATATTGTTTTAAAAATTATAACATATCTTACAACTTTAACTCCACCTGCTGTACTACCTGCATTTCCTCCTACAAGCATAGCAGCAAATATTATACCTATTGCAAAATGTCCCCAAAGTGCATAGTCAGTAGTAGCAAATCCTGTTGTGGTCATAACTGATGAAATAGTAAAAAAAGAGTTCCTTATCACAGCTCCTATTCCTATACTTTTCCCACCATCGTAATAATGAACGATACTTAAAAAAATACTAAAAATTAAAAATATTATAAAATACCATCTTACTTCTTCACTTTTATAACCACTTCCATCTTGATGAAAAAGTTTTATATGTGCTAAAAAGTTTACTCCAGAAAGCAACATAAATATTGTTGTTGTCCAAATAATTCCATCATTACTATAATAACCCAAAGAAGCATTTTTAGTAGAAAAGCCACCCGTTGAAATAGTTGAAAAAGCATGGTTTATTGCATCAAACCAAGTCATACCAAACATTTTTAAAAGTAAAAAGTCAAAAAAAGTCAAACTTACATATACAACCCACAAACTAAGTGCTGTATCTTTAATCTTTGGAGTTAATTTTTCAACACTTATTCCTGTTGATTCTGCTTTAAAAAGGCTTAGTCCACC
This sequence comes from Campylobacterales bacterium, assembly GCA_027055005.1. GTDB lineage: Bacteria > Campylobacterota > Campylobacteria > Campylobacterales > QNZT01 > SZUA-1377. The sequence continues at coordinate 5,198 of JALUNR010000046.1, read as the reverse complement.
AGTTGGATTTATCATAGATAAAAGACCTACACCTAAAACGATAATTCCCATACCACCAAGCCAATGCATAAGGGAACGATGAAAAAGTATCATATGAGGCAATGACTCGATATCTTTATATACCGTAGCACCTGTCGTAGTAAAACCACTTATAGCTTCAAAAAAAGCAGATGCAAAAGATATATTAGTATATAAATAAAGTGGTATAGCTCCACCTATACCCAAAAGTATCCAAATAAGATTTACACTTAAAATACTATCTTTTATTTTTAAATCAACTTCATGTTTTTTTAAACCAAGCCATATAAATAAATTTAAACTAAAAAATATCACTATAAAATATAAAAATTTAGTGATATTTTCACCATATATTATGCCAACTACAACATCTAGTAGAAAAAAACCACCAAGTGTCATACCCAAAGTAGAAATCAGTTTACTAATACTTTTAAAGTTCATATATCCAAGTCTTTACTTTTGATGCTACATTTTTTTTACAATATGATATAATAACATCATTCTCTTGTAAAACTTCTATATCATCAATATTTAATATTTTATTTTCTCGTATGAAATATACAATTAAATCTTCCAAATCAATTAAATCTATCTTTTTCCCTATCAAATTAGAATCAGGAAAGATTTTTCTTTTATATACTATACCTTTTCCCCCACAAAAATACTTTTCAACAACTACCCAATTTAAACTTATCTTCTCTATCACAGTATTATATGCACTCATTTTAGGACCTCTAACTACTATGATTCCTAAAGAGTGCATAAGTGAATAATACTCATTTTCATTATTTATAGCAATTACTTTTTTGATACCTCTCTCTTTAGCTTCTATACATTTTATGATATTGTACTCATCATCTTTTGTTGCAGATATTAGCATATCAGCAAAAACGAGCCCCTCTTCTTCAAAAAGTGAAGTTACACCATATTTTGAGTTTATTACTGAAACTTTTCCTTCTAACTCTTCAGTAGCTCTGTTACAAAGTGATAAATCTTTTTCTACTAATTTTACATCTTTTTTAGCTTCAGCTAATTTTTTAGCTATATCAACACCTAATCTATCTCCTCCAAAAACCACACATCTTTGTATTTCATCTGGAGATTTATTTTCATAGGTTTTACATACTTCTTTGATGGCATCTTCACTACCAAAAAGATAAACTAAATCATTTGGTAAAATTTTATCTCCATTTTTAAAAATTATAAACTTTTTATCTCTTTCAACACCTATAACTTTTAACTCATCACTATTTTCAATAACAATCTCTTCACAATCCCCACAAACAAAAAAAGATATAAGTTTTAAATCAATATATTCAAAACTTTTTACATTATTCGCCTTAGGATAATCTAAAAGTTTTACAACTGTATTTGATGCAAGTTCTACTGGAAAAACTACTTCATCAACCTCCAATTTTTCCTTAATAGAACTCTTAGCAAAAAAACTATTTTTAAGTCTTATAAATTTTTTATCAATATCCAAAATATCACCTGCAACTAAACTAGATATAATATTAGCTTCATCTAAATTTGTAACAGCTATAAAAAGATCTATTTTAGTGTCTAAAAAACTCTCATATGTAGAAGGATCTTCCAAATTACCTTTTATAGGTAATATATCCAGACTTTCTTGTATTCGAGAAAGTGCATCAGTATTTTTATCTATTATGGTTACATTATGCCCAACAGAAAGAGTTTTAGCTAAATTAAAACCAACTTTACCTGCGCCTGCTATTATAATATTCATTTATTTTGCCTTCTTTTAGGTTTGTTTTTCTTTTTATTAGTAAGTCTATCTCTCATTTTTCTTATCTTATTTATTTCTCTATCTTCCAAATCAACCTCCGCTTTTTCTATAACTTCACCAACATTTATTTTAAGCATCTCTGATTTTTTCATAGCTATTATTTGTGAGGAAAAAATACTTCTATGTCCTGAAATTAAAAAACTGATAACCGCACTCAAAGCTGCATAATGGGCTATTTCTAAACCAAAAAGTTCTACTGCCATTATAGTAGCTGCTATTGGTGCATTTGTAGCAGCAGCTAGCACACTAACAAATCCAAGTGCAGCAAAAAGTTCAACATTATCAGGTGATAAAAATGTTCCAAAAGTATGTCCACTAGTAGCTCCTATGTAAAAAATAGGTGTAATAATACCTCCACTTCCACCTACGCCTAAACTTATAGAAGTAAATATTGTTTTTAACAAAAATGCATACCAAGGAACATTTAATTCTTCTCCATATTTTGGGTCTAAAACATTTCCAATAGTATCAAGTCCAAGTCCTATATATTTTTCACCAAAAAAATAAACTAATATTATAATCAATACTCCACCTAAAAATGCCTTCATCAATTCACTTAAAGGTATTTTTTTTATCCAACTATGAGTTTTTGAAACTACTGTTATCAAAATATCAGAAACCAATCCAAAAAAGATACCAGCTAATACAACTTTAAAAATAAGAGGGAGATCAAGTGTTACATTTTGATAAAATCTTACATCATAATAAGTATATTCTATACCCAAAAGTTGAGCAGTTGTAAAAGCAGCAAACCCAGCTACAAAACTAGGAAGTAATACATCATACATAATAACACCAATAACAAGGACTTCTACTCCAAATATTGCCCCAGCAATAGGAGTCCCAAAAACAGTAGCAAACCCTGCACTAATACCACATATAACTATCTTTTTTCTATCACTATTTTTAAACTTAAATATATCAGACATCAAAGATCCAACTCCAGCTCCTATCTGAGCACCTGGACCTTCTTTACCAACACTTCCTCCAGAAAATATAGTCATAACAGTAGCTAAAAGTTTTACAGGGATAACAGAAACATCAATCTTTCCATCATGTTTATGTACTGCTTCAATAACTTTTTCAGTACCATGTCCTTCAGCAGTTGGTGCAAATTTTTTTACAAGCCATACCGTTAATAAAAGTGAAATAGGAAGAGTATAATAATAATGAAATGGAAGCAAACCTCTTGAATGTTCGCTAAAATGAAGAATCTTTAAAAAAAGCGTTACAACACCACCAATAATTACACCTACAAATGAAGATATAACCATCCATTTTGTAACACTAAAGAATATCGCCGTTTGTTCTGTCACATGTTTTTTCATACCAATACCCCACCCTTTTTTTGGATGGAGTATTGTACTACTATTTAAAATAAAGTTTTATTAAACTACTCTACTTCCGCATCGATAATATCATCGTCATCTTTTTTAGATGAACTATTAGTTCCAGCATTTGTATTAGCTCCGCCTTGCTCTCCTGCATAAGCTTGTTCAGCTAACTTATGGCTAACTGCTGTTAGTGCTTTTACTTTCTCTTCTATCTGTTCTTTTGTTGCACCATCATTTTTAAGTATCTCTTTTAGCTCATCTACTGCTTTAGTAATATTTGCTTTATCATCAGCACTTACTTTATCTCCCATATCATTTAGAGTTTTTTCAGTTTGATGAACTAATGCATCAGCTTGATTTTTAGTTTCTACTAACTCTTTTCTTTTTTCATCTTCAGCTTTATTTGCCTCTGCATCTCGTACCATTTTTTGAATCTCTTCTTCGCTAAGTCCACTTGAACCTGTAATTTTTATCTCTTGTTGTTTTCCACTCGCTTTATCTTGTGCTGAAACAGTTAAGATTCCATTTGCATCGATGTCAAATGTAACTTCTATTTGTGGTACACCTCTTGGACTTGGTGGAATACCTTCAAGATTAAACTGTCCTAAAGACTTGTTATCTTTAGCAAACTCTCTCTCACCTTGTACTACATGAATAGTAACTGCTGGTTGATTATCCTCTGCTGTTGAGAAAGTTTGTTGTTTTTTAACTGGGATTGTTGTACCTTTTTCGATGATTTTAGTTGTAACTCCACCCAAAGTTTCTATTCCTAAACTAAGAGGTGTTACATCTAGTAACAATACATCTTTAACATCACCTTTTATAACTGCGCCCTGAATAGCTGCACCAATAGCAACAACTTCATCAGGATTTACAGATTTGTTAAGGTCTTTTCCAAAATATGCTTTTACTTTCTCTTGTACAAGTGGTACTCTAGTACTACCACCAACCATAACTATCTCTTTTATTTCCTCTTTACTTATACCACTCTCATTTATAACCTCTTTGATTTTAGTGATAGTTTTCTCTACTAAATCCTCTATCATACTCTCAAACTTAGCTCTTGTTATCTTTTTAACTAAGTGTTTAGGACCACTTGCATCTGCAGTGATAAATGGTAGATTTATTTCAGTTTCAGTTGCTGCTGAAAGCTCTTTTTTAGCACTTTCCGCCGCTTCTTTAAGTCTTTGAAGAGCCATAACATCATTTTTAAGATCTATTCCACTATCATTTTTAAACTCTTCTACTAACCAATCAATAAGTCTATTATCAAAATCATCACCACCTAAAAAAGCATCTCCACCAGTTGATAAAACTTCAACTACATTATCACCAGTTTCTAGTACTGTAACATCAAATGTACCACCACCAAGATCATAAACTACGATATTTTCACTCTCACTTTTATCTAACCCATAAGCCAAAGCTGCACTTGTTGGCTCATTTATGATTCTAAGTACATTAAGCCCTGCAATTGTACCGGCCTCTTGAGTTGCTTTTCTTTGAGAATCATTAAAGTATGCAGGAACTGTAATAACTGCATCAGTTACACTTTCTCCCAAATAACTCTCCGCATCCTCTTTTAATTTCATCAAAACCTTTGCACTTATCTCTTGAGGAGTGTAAGTTTTACCATCAACTTCTATTGCACAAGCTCCATTTCTATCTACTACATGATAAGGAAGTCTTTTTTTAGCTTCTTCTGCTTTTTCTTCATTACACATTAAACCCATAATTCTTTTTATAGAATAAATAGTTTTCTCTGGATTTGTAACCATTTGTCTTTTTGCAGGATCACCTACTAACACTTCACCTTTATCTGTATAAGCCACTATTGATGGTGTTGTATTTTTTCCCTCTTTATTTGGGATAACTTTACTCTCCCCTCTTTCATATACACTAACACATGAATTAGTTGTTCCTAAATCTATACCTATTACTTTACTCATAATTTTTCTCCTTAAAATTTATTTTGCTATTGAAACCATAGCTGGTCTTAAAACTCTATCTTTATATTTGTATCCTTTTTGAAATACTTG
>JALUNR010000045.1 GCA_027055005.1 Campylobacterales bacterium | reverse complement strand
GCTGGTAGTTTACTTTTAAAACTTGATAAAACTAAGGTAGAAAATAAACAGGCAATGTCAGCAGTAGGACAACCATACCTAATGAGTACATATAAAAAAGAGATGAAAAAGTATGGTATAAAAGTGGCTCAACTTTTGATTACGGCTGATAACTTTGATTCAAGAAAAAGTACTGCTTATGCAAAAAATGCTATTGAAGTTTTGTTGCAAAACAATGTTATGCCAGTTATAAATGAAAATGATACAACAGCGATAAAAGAGCTAATGTTTGGGGATAATGACCAGTTGTCAGCTCATGCCGCTTACTATTTTGATGCTGATATGTTAGTGATACTTTCAGATATTGATGCATATTATGACAAAGATCCAAGAAAGTTTAAAGATGCTAAGGCTAGAAAAATAGTTTCTTTTATAACAAAAGAAGAGTTAGAGAGTGAAGTAAATCCAAATCTATCTTTTGCAACAGGGGGAATAGTTACAAAGTTAAAAGCAGCAGATTTTTTATTAAAAAATTCTAAAAAAATGTTTATGGCATCAGGCTTTGATTTAAGTGATGCAAGAAGTTTTTTACTAAAAAATAATCATAAAGGAGGAAGTTTGTTTTGCAAAGAGTAGTTTTTATGGGAACTCCTGATTATGCTACTACTATTTTGAAAGGGCTTTTAAGAAGTAACGATTTTGAAGTAGTTGGAGTTTTTACACAAGAGGATAAAAAGGTAGGAAGAAAACAGATTTTAACCCCACCGCATATAAAAAAATATATTTTAGATAATGATTTAGATATTCCTATTTTTCAACCTAAAAGATTAAGCGAGGTCGATGCAAATAAAAATATTAAGAGTTTAAAGCCTGATTTTATAGTTGTTGCAGCTTATGGACAAATATTGCCTTTAGATATACTTAATATTGCTCCTTGTATAAATCTTCATGCCTCCATACTACCAAAATATAGAGGTGCTAGTCCTATTCAAGATGCTATAAAAAATATGGAAAAATATAGTGGAGTTACAGCTATGAAAATGGAAGAGGGCTTGGACTGTGGGGATATATTGGGTATTAGTTACATAAAAATAGATGGTATGGATGCTCCTAGTTTATTTGATAAGCTTTCTATTTTAGCAAGTGAGTTGAGTATAAAAGTTTTGAAAGAGTATGAAAATATTTGTGCTATTAAACAAAATGAACTTAAGACTAATTATTCAAAAAAAATAACTAAAAGTGATGGTTTAGTTGTTTTAGATGATGCAAAAAAAGTATATGCAAAATATTTAGCCTATATTTTTTGGCCTGGAATATTTTTAGAAAGTGGTTTGAAATTAAAAGAAATAAGTTTACTAGAAGATAGTAGTAAAAATAAAGGAGGAGAGATTTTGAGTATTGAAAAAGAGTTTATTGTAGTCGGATGTAAAAAGGGAACTCTTAAAATAAAACAAGTTCAACCATCATCAAAAAAGCAGATGAATGTCTTGGATTATATAAGAGGAAAAAGGTTAGGTGTTGGAGATAGCTTATTTTAAAAAATTAGATTCTACACATAAGTTTTTATTAAAAAATATAAAAGAAAACAAGTTAAAACCTCCTTTTATGATAGTAAGTGAAAATCAGGATAATGGAGTTGGAACTGGGGATAATAAATGGATTAGTTTAGAAGGGAATCTGTTTTTATCTTTTGTTATAAGTAGTGAGCAAATCCCTAAAGATTTACCTAAACAAAGTATATCTATCTATTTTGCTTATCTTTTAAAAGAGGTTTTATCTAAGAGGGGGTCATCTGTTTGGTTGAAGTGGCCAAATGATTTTTATGTTAAAAATAAAAAAGTTGGTGGAGTTTTGTCTTATATTTATAAAGAAAATATTATTTGTTCAATAGGTTTAAATCTAAAAAAATCACCTGATAATTTTGGTATATTAGATATTAATATTGAAAAAAATCAATTAATTAAAGAACTAATTTTAAATCTAAAATCTAAAAAATCGTGGAAGGGCATTTTTAAAAAATATCAGGTAGAATTCGAAAAGTCTAAATCATTTGAAACTAAAATTGGCAAAACTAAAGTTAGTATGTCAAAAGCTGTTTTGCAAAAGGATGGTTCAATACAAATAGAAAGAAAAAAGGTGTATAGTTTAAGATGAGTGAAGTAATATCAATAGCAAACCAAAAAGGTGGAGTAGGAAAGACTACAACAGCAGTTAATCTGGCCGCATCGCTTGCTGCAAAAGAAAAAAAAGTTCTTTTAATAGACATAGATCCACAAGCCAATGCTACAAGTGGATTAGGATTTAATAGAAGTGATTATGAGTATAATATCTACCATGTATTGTTGGATATTAAAAATATTTCTGATGTTAGACTTAAAACTTCTATAAAAACCTTGGATTTAGTACCATCAAATATAGGTCTTGTAGGTATAGAAAAAGAGTTCTATGACAAGGATGTTAAAGGGAAAGAGTTAATATTAAAAGATAAATTATCTGAAATAGTTGATGAATATGATTATGTTATTATAGATACTCCGCCAGCTCTTGGACCTATTACTATCAATTCTCTTAGTGCATCAGATAGTATTATCATACCTATACAGTGTGAATTTTATGCACTAGAAGGGCTGGCACAGCTTTTAAATACTGTAAAACTTATCAAAAAGACGATAAATCCAAAACTTAGTATAAAAGGTTTTTTACCTACTATGTATAGTTCTCAAAATAATCTTTCAAAACAAGTTCTTTCTGATTTAAAACAGCATTTTAAAAGTAAACTTTTTGTGGAAAAAGAATCATCTTCATATATTGTTATTCCTAGAAATATTAAATTAGCAGAATCTCCTAGTTTTGGTAAAGCAATCATAGAGTATGATATAAAATCACAAGGTTCAAAGGCATATCAAAATTTAGCTCAAACAATATTGGCTAGTTAATATCCTTAGTATCTCAATAAGTCTAATTTTAGGAGAAGTATATGGCAAAAAATAGATTAGGAAGAGGTCTTAGTGCAATTTTAGAAGATGTGGAAGAGGCATATAAAAGTGATGTTAAGAGCGATGATTCGATAGTAAAAAAAATACCATTAAGTGATATTGTACCAAATATATATCAGCCTAGAAAACATTTTAATGAAGAAGCACTTCAGAGTTTAAGTGATTCAATAAAAAAACATGGAATCTTGCAACCGATAGTTGTGATACAAAAAGATAATGGATATATGATAATAGCAGGTGAGAGAAGATTTCGTGCTTCAAAATTAGCAGGACTTGATAAAATAGATGCAATAGTTGCTGATTTGGAATCACAAAATTTAAGAGAGTTAGCTTTGATAGAAAATATCCAAAGAGAAGAACTTTCACCTATTGAACTTGCTATTTCATATAAAGAGTTGATAAATGATTATAAAATTACTCAAGAAGAGCTCAGTAGTATAATATGTAAAAGTCGTTCTCATATAGCAAATACTATGCGACTTTTAAGTTTAAGCAAATATACACAAAATCTTATTAGTGAAGGTAAAATAACTCAAGGACATGCAAAGATATTAGTTGGTTTGGATGGTGATAGTGAAATAAAGGTTGTAGATACTATCATAGGGCAAAAGCTAAGTGTTAGAGATAGTGAAGAACTTGTAAGAAAGTTAAAAAGTGAGCTTGAGAGTTGTGAAGAAAAATCTGAAAAAAAAGATATACCTATTTATCCTAATTTATCAAAAGTCATTGAGATTTTTAATAAGATAGGTATAAAAACTACTACAAAACAAAATAAAATAACTTTAAAATTTGATAATAATAATAAAATAGATGAATTTCTTACTACATTAAATAAGATTTTATAAATTTTGTGATAAAATCGCAAGAATTTAAAACAAGGTTAAGGGGGTAAGATGTTAGATATAAGCGGTTTTTTAGTCGCATTTATGATTGTACTGTTTTTAGTACTTATATATGTGTTAAATACTATGATGTATAAGCCATTGATGGATTTTATGCAAAAAAGAGATAAAAGTATTGCTGATGATTTGTCAAGTATCAATGAAAATGATAATGAGGTACAAGAGTTAGAGTCAAAAGCGATGCAAAATATTTCTCAAGCTAAAAATCAAGCTGGGGAGTTAAAAGCTTCTATGATTGGAAAAGTTAAAGATGAATTGTCTAAAAAGTTTGAGGTTAAAAAAGAGTTTTTTGAAGCTGAAATGAATTCATTTATGGAAACACTTGCTAAAAAGCAAGAGAGTTTAAAAAGTGAGCTTAGTTCAAACTTAGGACAGTATAAAGAAGCTGTTGAAGCTAAGATTAAAAATATTTAAAGGGGTTTAGGTGAGATTGATTAGTATATTATTAGTATTAACACCTATCTTTTTGTTTGCTAGTGAAGGGGCAAAAGAGGGTACAGATATAGTAGTTAGGGTGATAAACTTTGCTATTTTTGCAGGTATCTTGTATTATTTGATTGCTAGTAAAATCAAAGATTTTTTTACAAGTAGAACGAATGAAATAGCAGACAAGTTAACAACAGTTTCTCAAAAAGTTCAAAAGACTAAAGAGTTAAAGTTAAGTGCATCTAAAAAGTTAGAAGATAGTGAAAAAGAAGCAAAAGAGTTAGTTGAGTTAGCTAAAAAAGAGGCTGAGCTTCAGATAGAAAAACTAAAAGAAAACTTTACAAATGATTTAAAAAACTTAGAAAAGTCTTATGAGTCTAAAAAAGAAGTGTTAGAAAAAAAGATGACAGGAACAGTTGTTGATAGTGTTATTGAGGAATTATTTAGTAAAGATGGTGTTCGTATTAGTGATGAAGAATTGATAAATATTATCAATAAAAAGGTAGCATAGTATGAGTGATATAAGTAAAAAATATGTAAAAGCATTGGTTAGTTTAGTAGATAAAGAAGAACTTTCTAAAATCTCTGCTTTAGTAAAGGAAATAGTTCCTGCACTAAGAGATGAAAAATTAAGAATAATTCTTTACTCAAATGATATTAACAATGATAAAAAAGTTGAATTTTTGTCTTCATTGCTTAGTGAAAGTGATGAAAAGCTTATAAATTTATTTAAGCTTTTAGCTAAGAATGGAAGGCTAGAACTTATCCCAACTATTTCAGAGGAGTTAGAGTATCAAGTCGCAAAGCTAACAAATTCTCATAAAGGTATAGTTTTATGTGATAAAGAGTTGAGTGATGATAAAGTTAATGAAATAGCTAGTAAACTTAGTTCAAAGTTTGATACAAATATAGAACTAAGTATTGTTAAAAGTGACTACAATGGTATAAAAGTTGAAGTTGATACTTTAGGTGTTGAAGTTGCATTTTCAGCTGATAGATTAAAAGATCAGTTAAAAAATCATATTTTAAAATCAATATAAAAAATAATAAGGAGAGATTAGTGAGTGCTAAAGTTAGAGCTGATGAGATAAGTTCTTTGATAAAAGAAAAGATCGAAAATTTTGAGCTAAATATAGATGTAGAAGAAACAGGTAAAGTTATAAGCTTTTCAGATGGTGTTGTTAGAGCTTATGGTTTAAGTAGTCTTATGGCTGGTGAAATGGTTGAGTTTGAAACTGGTGATAAAGGTATGGCTCTTAACTTAGAGGAGTCAAATGTTGGTATAGTTGTACTTGGTAAAGGTGGAGAAATAAAAGAGGGAACTAGTGTTAAAAGAACTGGTAAACTTTTAAAAGTTCCTGTTGGTGATGCTCTAGTTGGTAGAGTTGTAAACTCTTTGGGTGAACCTATTGATGGTAAAGGTAGCATCGAAGCTAGTGAAGAGAGATTTGTAGAAGAGAAAGCTCCTGGAATTATGGCTAGAAAATCAGTTCATGAACCTTTACAAACTGGTATTAAAGCTATTGATGCTTTGGTTCCAATCGGTAGAGGACAAAGAGAGCTTATTATCGGTGATAGACAAACTGGTAAAACTACTGTTGCAATAGATGCTATTATTAACCAAAAAGGTCAAGGTGTAACTTGTATCTATGTTGCTATTGGTCAAAAAGAGTCAACAGTTGCTCAAGTTGTTAAAAAACTAACTGAAGCTGGAGCTATGGATTATACTATTGTTGTAAGTTCTGGTGCTAGTGATAGTGCAGCACTTCAATACTTAGCACCATATGCTGGTGTAACGATGGGTGAGTTTTATAGAGATAATGGTAAACATGCTTTAATAGTTTATGATGATTTAAGTAAACATGCAGTTGCGTATAGAGAGATGTCTCTGATTTTAAGACGACCTCCAGGTAGGGAAGCATATCCAGGTGATGTTTTTTATCTTCACTCAAGATTACTAGAAAGAGCTGCAAAAGTTAGCGATGCTTTAGGAGCAGGAAGTATGACTGCCCTTCCTATCATCGAAACTCAAGCGGGTGATGTTTCTGCATATATTCCTACAAATGTTATTTCTATTACTGATGGACAAATATTCCTAGAAACTGATCTCTTTAACTCAGGTATTAGACCTGCTATTAATGTTGGACTTTCAGTATCAAGGGTTGGAGGAGCTGCTCAGATAAAAGCAACAAAGCAAGTTTCTGGAACTCTAAGACTTGACCTTGCTCAATACAGAGAACTTCAAGCATTTGCACAGTTTGCTAGTGATTTGGATGAAGGAAGTAGAAATCAGTTAGAGAGAGGACAAAGAATGGTTGAAGTTCTAAAACAAGGACCATACTCTCCACTACCTATTGAAAAACAAGTTGTTATAATATATGCTGGTGCAAATGGATACTTAGATGATATTCCTGCTAGTGATGTTACTAAGTTTGAAGCTGAGTTACATCCTTTTATAGAAGCAAAATATCCAAATATATTAGAAGCTATAAGAGATGAGAAAAAATTAAGTGATAAAACAATAGAACTTTTAAATAGTGCATTGGAAGAGTTTAAATCAACTTTTGTAGTAAAGTAAGGTAAAGCTATGGCAAATTTAAAGGATATAAAAAGAAATATAGCGAGTGTAAAAAATACTCAAAAAACTACTAGAGCGATGAAGTTAGTATCAACTGCTAAACTTCGTCGGGCAGAAGAAGTTGCTAAAAGAAGTAGGGAGTATGCAGTAAAACTAAATAAAATGATGAATGAAATCAGTGAAAAAATAAATAAATTTAAAGCTGGTGGAACATCACTTAAATTTTTTGCTAAAAATGATAGTCCTAAAGTTGTGGATATTATATTTGTTACATCTGATAAAGGGCTTTGTGGTGGTTTTAATATACAAACTATCAAAAAAGTTAAGTCTATCATGGATGAGTATGAAGCAAATGGAACAGTTGTAAGACTTAGAGCAGTTGGTAGAAAAGGTGTGGATTTTTTTAACTTTCAAAATAGAGAAGTTTTAGAAAAATACATAGGTGTTAGTGCTGCTCCTAGTTATGAAAAAGCTGTCGATGTTATAGAAAGTGCTGTTAGTGATTTTTCTAATGGTAAGAGTGATAAGATTATACTTGTTCACAATGGCTATAAAAATATGATAACACAAGAGTTAAAAACTGTTAGTTTAGCGCCTATTGATACGGTTGAAGTAGATGAGGATAAAGTAACTTCAATGATGGAAATAGAAGCAGAGGATGAAGAAAAAGTTTTAGAAGAATTGGTTAAAAAATATATTGAGTATAATATGTATTATTCTCTTATAGATTCACTTGCAGCTGAGCATAGTGCTAGGATGCAAGCTATGGATAATGCAACAAACAATGCAAAAGAGAGAGTTGATCAATTAACTATTGCTTATAATAAAGCAAGACAAGAAGCTATTACTACTGAACTTATTGAGATAATCAGTGGTATGGAAGCATTATAAAAATAAAAGGAGATTTGATAAATATGGAAGGTATTATTTCGCAAGTAATCGGTCCTGTTGTTGATGTTGATTTTGATGGTTATCTGCCACAAATCAATGAAGCAATAGAAGTAAACTATGAAGTTGAGGGTGTTGAGACTAAACTTATACTAGAAGTTGCAGCTCATGTTGGAGATTATAGAGTTAGAGCAATTGCTATGGATATGAGTGAAGGACTTGTTAGAGGACTTAAAGCTAAAGCTCTTGGAAGTCCTATAAAAGTTCCAGTTGGTGAAGAAGTTCTTGGAAGAATTTTTAATGTTATTGGTGATGTTATAGATGAGGGTGAAGCTGTTGAAGCTAAAAATTATTGGTCAATCCATAGAGATCCACCTCCTTTTGATGAGCAAAGTACAGAGAGTGAGATTTTTGAAACTGGTATAAAAGTTGTTGATTTACTTGCTCCTTATGCTAAAGGTGGTAAAGTTGGATTATTTGGTGGTGCTGGTGTTGGAAAGACTGTTATTATTATGGAACTTATTCATAATGTTGCATTTAAACATAGTGGGTACTCAGTATTTGCTGGTGTTGGTGAAAGAACAAGAGAGGGTAATGACCTTTATGAAGAGATGAAAGAGTCAAATGTACTTGATAAAGTTGCACTGTGCTATGGTCAAATGAGTGAACCTCCTGGGGCTAGAAATAGAATTGCATTAACTGGTATTACAATGGCTGAATACTTTAGAGATGAAATGGGACTTGATGTTTTGATGTTTATAGATAATATCTTTAGATTTGCTCAAAGTGGTTCTGAAATGTCAGCACTTCTTGGTAGGATTCCTTCAGCGGTTGGTTATCAACCAACACTAGCTAGAGAGATGGGTGCACTTCAAGAGAGAATTACATCTACTAAAAAAGGTTCTATTACTTCAGTTCAAGCTGTTTATGTACCTGCGGATGACTTAACTGATCCTGCTCCTGCAACTGTTTTTGCTCATCTTGATGCTACAACAGTTCTAAACAGAAGTATTGCTGAAAAAGGTATTTATCCTGCTGTAGATCCACTTGATTCTACTTCAAGAATGCTTGATCCTGTTATCATAGGGGAGAGACATTATAATATAGCTAGGGGTATCCAATCTATACTTCAAAAGTATAAAGATTTACAAGATATTATCGCAATTTTAGGTATGGATGAGCTTAGTGAAGAGGATAAACAAATAGTTGAGAGAGCAAGAAAAGTAGAAAAATTTCTATCTCAACCATTCTTTGTAGCAGAGGTATTTACAGGAAGTCCTGGAAAATATGTTTCTTTAGAAGAAACATTAGATGCATTTGAAGGTATTATTGATGGTAAATATGATGACTTACCAGAAAATGCACTATATATGGTAGGAAATATAGAAGAAGCTATTGAAAAAGCACAAAAGATGAAAGGGTAGGGTAAAACCTATCTTTTTACTTAAGGAAGTAAAATGGAAACATTAAGATTAGAAATAGTTACTCCAACTGGTATTTTGTTTGATGATGAAGTAAAGATGGTTACTGTTCCAGGTAAAGAAGGTGAGTTTGGAATACTTCCTCATCATGCTTCATTGATATCTTTGCTAAAAGCTGGTGTTATAGAGTATGAACAAAAAGATGGAACAAAAGGTGTTGTAGCTATAAATTGGGGACATATAAAAATAGAAGAGAGTGGTGTTACAATACTTGCTGATGGGGCTGTTGCTATAAGTGGTACGAATAGTGAACTTAAAGCTAAAATAGATGAAGCCAATAAACTTATAGAAAGTATTGGTGAAAACGATGCAGCTATCATGACCGCTAAGAGTAGGCTTGAGAGTGCAGCAAAAGGTTTAATGTAAGATTATGAGTGAAATTATAAATTTTATAATAAATGGTGGTGTAGTATCCATCGTTGTATTTTTATGGTTATCACTCTATTTTATTGTTACTATTTGGATATATTTTTCAAAATCCTTGACTATTCTTTCTTTAGAAAAAATAGAACATGATTCATTGTCTTTACTTTTAAAAGGCGAATCAAATATAAAGAAAGAGTCTGTTTTGAGTAAATGTATCAGAGGTGATAATACTGCAAGACTTTTGCCTGTTTGTAAAAGTTTTGCAGAATTAAATATAACTAAAGGCTTATCAACACTATCTATAATATCTTCTACATCACCTTTTATAGGGCTGTTTGGAACGATAGTATCAATACTGAAAACTTTTAGTAAACTTGGTGATGCTGGTAGTGTAAATCTAAATATAATTGCTCCAGCTATAAGTGAAGCATTGGTTGCTACTGCAGTTGGAATATTTGTTGCTATTCCTGCTTATTCAATTCACTTATTATTAAAGAGAAAGGCTTATGAGTATATCTCACTTATACAAAGAGAGATTGATATTTTAAAATTAAAAACTTCTTAGATTAGGTTTATTATGAATTATGATTGGGATGAAAAACCAGATTTAAATATCACTCCTTTAGTTGATATTATGCTTGTTTTAATGGCTATATTGATGGTTACTGCACCAGTTATGGTTTATCAAGAAAATATAAATCTTCCTGTTGGCACTACTAAAAACTCAGTAAAAAAAGTTGCCAAACTTACAGTTAGAGTAGATAGAGCTAGAAAAATTTATATAAAAGATAATATATATTCATTTACCAATTTTGCTGATAACTTTTTATTAGAATCAAAAAAATATGATAAAAATACAGTTGTATATATAAAAGCCGATAGAGATCTGAAATACAATGATGTTATGTATATATTAAAAGTTTTAAAATCTGTTGGTTTTTCTAAGGTATCATTGCTAACAAATGGTTAATTATAAACTAATAAATATTGTATCTACTATTTTATCACTAACTGTATATATATTTGTTATTTTTTTAATTTTTTATATTCGTCATGATGATGTAAAAAAGTTAAAAAATTATGGGTATGATATAAAAAAGTCAGTGATTGTAAATTTGGATGATATACCAAAATTAAAAAAAATTAATGATATAAAAAAAATAAAGTCTGCTCACAAAAAACAAAAAGTTATAAAATTATCTCAAAATAATGAGAAAAAATCAAAAAAAGATAGTAGAGATATAAAGCAAAATAGTATAAAAAATCTTTTTTCAACTATGAAAGTTGATAAAAATGCAAACAGTATTGAAGAAAAGTTAAAACAGGAAAAGACTAGAGCTAGTAGATTAAAAAAATTAAATGCGAAAGAACTTTTTAAATCTGATAATTTGGATAATAACTTGAAAAAGGAGTTATTGCAAATAAAAAGTATTATTAAAGATAAGAGTACTGTTTCTAAAATAAAAGGTGAGTATGATGAAAAATTTTTATCAAAAATAAGTTCTATTATTACTTTAAAATGGAATGATACTATTGCTACAAAAAATGGTCTAAAGGCTACTGTTATAATAAAAATTGATAATCATGGTCATTTGTTTTATCGAAACTTAAAATCTTCATTTAATAATATTTTCGATAGCAAACTTAAGCACTTTCTTGATAATTTAACGAAAGAAACTTTTCCAAAATATAAGAAAGGCAAATATATAGAGGTGGAGTTTTTATTTTCTGATAAAGAGGAGTTGTAAGTGGTTAAGTTCTTGATAGCTTTTTTCTTGATTATATCTAGTTTGAGTGCCTATGATTCGACTATTGAGATAGTGAAAAAGATACAAAAAAAGCAAAGTATTAGTGTAGTAGATAATAAAAGTGATAGCTTTTCTAATAAAAATAGATTATTTAGATTGATTATTGGTGATTTGAAAGTTACAACGAATTTTAATGTTAATAATTCAATACAGAGTAATATTGCTTCTGTTTCTGAAAATCTAGCATTAATTTGTACTTTTAAACAAGATGGTATGGGTATAAATTCAATCGTTAGTTTGATAAATCCAAAAACATCAAAAAAGTTTTACTCAAAAACTTATAATATATCTCAAAATAGCAGGTATCCTTTTTTAGCTCATAATATAGTTGTTGATTTAAATAATTATTTTCATTTACCAAAAGTTGATTGGATGAAAAAGTATTTGATATTTTCAAAATACACAACTTCTGGAAATAGTGATATAGTTGTTGCAGATTATACTTTGAGTTTTCAAAAAACCATCGTAAGTGGTGGTTTAAATATTTTTCCAAAATGGGCAAATAAATCACAAAGTTCTTTTTATTATACATCATATAGTGGTGCAGAACCTACACTTTATAGAGTTGATTTACATAGTGGTTCAAAGACTAGAATTGCCAGTAGCTCAGGTATGATAGTTTGTTCGGATGTTAGTAGTGATGGAAATAAATTACTTTTGACCATGGCACCAAATGATCAAGCTGATATATATTTATTTGATGTAAATAGTGGTTCAAAAAGAAGACTTACAACTTACAATGGTATAGATGTTGGAGGAAATTTTGTAGATGGAGGTGCTAGAATAGTATTTGTTTCAAATAGATTAGGATATCCAAATATTTATTCAAAACCATTATATGGTAGTAAAGTTTCTCAAATGGTATACCATGGAAAAAATAATAGTTCTTGTTCTACATATGGAAAATATATAGTTTATTCTTCCAGAGAAACAAATAATCCATCGGGAGATAATACCTTTAATATATATCTTATATCTACTCAAACAGATTCTATAAGAAAACTAACAAATAGTGGAAAAAATATGTATCCTAGATTTGGTGCTTATGGAGAAACTATAAGTTATATTAAGTATATAGGTGGAAGAAGTGCAATAGGAATTTTAAGACTAAATGCCAATAGAAGTTTTTTATTTCCTTTAAATGTAGGAAAAATACAGTCTATTGATTGGTAAAATGATTTTAAATAAAAATAGAATAAAATAAATTATAAGGAATGAATATGAGGAAAAGTATATTATTAAGTTTGGTTGTTTCATCTATTGTCTTGGTTGGTTGTGGACAAAAAGCTCCAGAAGTTGAGCCAGTTGTTATAAATAAAAATACTCCTGTAAGTGTTGAAACCCAGGCAAAAGATTTAAATGGTGGAATTCCTGCTGATGCTATTGATGGTGGGACTATTGATGGTGATATAAATGGTATGCAACCAGTTGGTGTAGAAAGTGATACTATGCAAGAAGGTAATGCAAATGGGATAGAACCTATATATTTTGCTTTTAACAAATATGTAGTTAGTGATAGAGAATTGGATAAAGTAGCTTCTGATGCAAGGGTTATTCAAAGCAAGGGTAGTAGTTCTGTAAAAGCTGAAGGTAATTGTGATGAATGGGGAACGGATGAGTATAACTATGCTCTTGGTTTAAAAAGAGCTAAAAGTGTAAAAGAAGCTTTAAAAGCTAGTGGTGTAAAATCAAATATATCCATAGTAAGTTATGGAGAGAGTAAGCCTGTTTGTAATGAACATAATGATGCATGTTGGCAAAAGAATAGAAGAGTAGATATAAAAGTTTACTAAATATGAAAAAATATTTTTTTATAATACTTATATTTGCATCATCACTGTATTCACAAGTTGGTGGTGCAAATGGTATAGAACTAACAGATAGTGAGAAGCTTATATTTGAAAATCGTAGAAATATTATGAAATTAAATCTTAAATTGTCTAACTTAAAAGATAATGTTGATGGAATAAAAAGTATTTTAGATTCAATGGGAGATAAAATAGTTAAAGAAAAAAAATCTCCTAAAAATGATTTTCAAAAACAAATAGATAAGTTAAGTGATAAAGTTGATGCAATAGATAAAGAAAGTTCACAGAGATTTGAAAGAATAGAATCTTCAATAGAAAAACTTTTGAATCTTTTATCTAAAAAAAGTACTGTCCAAAACTTATCTACTAAAGTTTTAACTTCTAAAAAGTCAAAAAAAATAAAAATATTATCTGCAAAGCAGATTTATAAAAAAGCAATTTCTAGTTATAAAAATAAAAAGTATAAAGAAGCTATTGATTATTTTCTGGATTTGGTAGATAAAAAATACAAATTGGCTACATCATATTTTTATATAGCAGAGAGTTTGTATAATCAAAAAAGATATAAAGATGCTATCCATTACTATAAAAAAAGTGTTAATGAAAATGATAAAAGTAGTTTTCTAGCAACTCTTTTACTTCATACAGGGATTAGTTTTAAAAATAGTGGTGATAAAGTTGGGGCTAAAAGATTTTTTAATTCTTTGATCGGTGCATATCCTAAATC
>JALUNR010000044.1 GCA_027055005.1 Campylobacterales bacterium | reverse complement strand
ATAATTAACTTGTAAAAAATTTTAGGAAAGGATGTCAAGATGAGAAAAGTTATTCTTAGTTTAGTTGCATTATCAATTGCTGCATTTGTTTCAGGTTGTTCTCAAACAACTAGTTGTGAAGCTAAAAAACCAGCTCCAGTAGTTGTTCAACCAGCTCCAGCTCCAGTAGTTGTTGATGCAAAAGAGGCTTCTGTTAAGTAGTCGTTTTAAATAGTGGGATTTTTCCTGCTATTTAAATTTTATTGTTTTATTCCTAGAAGTGTATTTAGCATTTGGTCTATAGTTGTTATAACTTTTGCACTTGCTTGGTATGCTGTTTGAAACTTCATGAGGTTCGTTAGTTCCTCGTCCATATCTACCCCAACTGTTCCTTTTAGTTGTTCGTTTATACTTTTGTTTAGGGATTCGTTTGCATTTTTATCTATTCCTGCATTTGTAGCATCTGTTGCTATGTTGGAAACTCCAAATCTATAAAATCCCTCTATTGTTTGATTTACCTCTTCATTGTTTGATCTTTTAAAAGTTATATTTTCGTATTGAAGTTCTACCATATCATTTGTAAAATCACTATTTCCATCTATTGGAGCTTTAAAAGATTGTAGATTTGCAGGGTTGTCTTTTATATCTGGATGTAAATCTATGTTGCTAGAATCACTTCCATCAAATATTTTGTGTAATCCAGAGTATCCTGCAAAGTTAGTTCCATTATCCTCAATTGCTATATGGTATCCACTTACTCCAGTTTTTTGTTCTATATTTAAAGTATGGTTTACCATCTTTGCCTCAAAAATATCATCTAAATCATTAGTAGAGTCATTATCGTTATTGTCATCAAGATTTGCATTTATTTTAGAGACTATTGAGTTAGATGTACCATTATTTAACGTTGTGTTTTTATCTATTGTTATAGCTCTTTTTGCTACAACATCTCCTTGATTATTATAAACTAAGATATTAAAACTTCCCTCTTTTATATCGCTTACTTCAGGGAGTTTTGTATCTTCCTGAATTTGATATGTATCACTTTGGATTTTTGTTTGTGAACTAGAAGCATACATAGAGTTTACTTTTTGGATAAAACCTTTTGAAAAAGAGTCAAGGTTATCTATGTAGCTTTGGATTTTAGAGTTTGATGGTTTGCCATTTGCATCTATACCATTTCCTCTTAGTTTTACTATTGCTCCCAATTTCCCTTTAAAAATCTTATTTGTAAAATCTACCTTTGTACCATCATGACTTATATATGAGGCAGTGTTAAACTTATGGTTTACATCTACACTTATAGGATGATAAGTTACACCATCAACTATGTTGAAACCATTTATGTTTATGTTGTAATCATTTCCCATATCCGTTCTTGAAGTTTTTTGTTTATCATGATTCATGTTGCCTTTAAAAACAGAGATATTAAGGAGTTTGTTCATTTTTAATTCTAACTGATCTCTTTGATCTCTTAAATCATTGGCATTACCCTGAGCAACATTTTCTATCTTATTTATCTTCTTATTAACTTCTGTAATCTGTTTTGCTAAATTATTTACTTGCTCAATACCATCTTTAAACTCATTATTTAGTCTGTTTTGTAAGTTTTCAAGTTTTTGACTTGTATCTTTTATATGTGATGTTAGTTTTTCTGTGTTATTTACTAAAACAACTTTTATTGCATCATTATCAGGGTCACGACTAAGATCACTCCAAGAAGCAAAAAAGTCTTGTAAATCTTTTGCTATACCATTGTTTTCAAGATCTGGAAAATAATCACTTATCTCTTTTAGTGTTTGGTGAGTATAACTTGAAAACTCTAAGGAAGTTTCACTATTTTTTGCCCTTGTATATAGGTATTCATCATGAACTCTTTTTATATTTAGTATTTTACTTCCAGTACCGACACTACCGGGAATTTTATCATCAAGGGGATGTTTTACTACTTGATTAGCTCTTTGCTTTGAGTATCCTGGGGTGTTAATGTTCGCTATATTATTACTAGTAACATTTATGGCTGATTGTGATGAACTAAGACCACTATAGCCAATATTTAGAGTATCAAAAACACTCATGTCATGCACTCACTTTTAGGATATTTGCTGGGGCTGCATTTGTTACTTTGTATCCTTGTCTATCAAGTGCAAACATTTCATCAAAGAGTGAGGTATAAAACTCATTTAGCTTTATGACAAATTTTGCATATATTTTATTTTTTTCTTTTAAAATTTTTAGATTTTCTTTTAACTCTTCTAAAAGTGCTTTATCTTCATTTGAGAGTGATGATGCTAAGTCAGGAAGTTTTGTTAACTCATCATTTAAGAGTGATTTGTTTGTTTCAAAAGAGATAGTTAAGTGATTTTTTTCATCTACTCTGCTTGAAATATTATCATGATTAGCTTTTTTTGCATCTTCTATATCTTTGTTTGTTATTTCTATAAGTTTTTTTATATCTTTTATCGCATTTTCTAAATAAATTTTCACCATAATTCTTCCTTCTATTTATAACTATATCGGTTAAAAAAGCCCAAACTTTAGGCTTTTTCTTGTTCTTTTAAGAAATTAAACAGTAGCTGTGAAAATCCGAAACCACCACTTAGTGCTTTACTCATAGTATCGTTATACATAGAGTTATAAATCTTATCTCCAGCATCTTTTCCAAAGATAGAGTTCTCTTTTTTTAGTGATATATCTAAAACTTTTTTTACTAAAAAACTCTCAAAAGCATCTGTTGATTGTTTTAATCTT
The DNA here is from genome assembly GCA_027055005.1 of Campylobacterales bacterium. Taxonomy (GTDB): domain Bacteria; phylum Campylobacterota; class Campylobacteria; order Campylobacterales; family QNZT01; genus SZUA-1377. The sequence continues at coordinate 1,137 of JALUNR010000044.1, read as the reverse complement.
TTATCATCAGATTTGTCAATATTGAAATCTTTTTTTAGTGAAGTTAACGCTATTGAGTTATCTATTTTCATGTTATATAACCTTTAGTTCGGCTGTTATTCCACCAGCTCTTTTTATAGTTTGGATTATCTCTATTATATCAGATGGATTGGCTCCTATTTTATGTAGGATTTTTGCTACATTTGCTACTGTAATAGAGTTTGATTTTATTTTTAAAGTATTTGAATCAAAATCAACCATTGCATTATTTCCTATATATTTTTTACTCTTTGTTGCTTTAGGAAAAGATGAAGTCGGCTCTATTTTTAGAGTTAAATCTTTATGAGTTATCACTACGGGGAGGATTTTTACATTTACTCCTGCTACTATAGTTCCAGTTCTTTCATCTATCACAACTTTATTTGTTTGGTTATAGTTTATGTTTGTATCGTTTACTTTAGCTAAAAACTCTACCATACTTTGGTTACTTGGACGTCGGAGTTCTATGGTTCTAGGATCTAATGCTACTGCAACTCTATTTCTAAAAGCTCTATTTAAGGCTTTTTGTATTTTTACAACAGTGTCAAAGTTTGACTCTTTTAAAGATAGTCTTATAGTTTTTTTGTGATAAAGGTCATATGATACCTCTCTTTCAACTAAAGCTCCACTATATATTTTTGCAACAGAAGATTTTCTAGTGTTTCTTTTATCTGGAGAGTAACCAGTATTTATCTCTCCTTGAGCTAGAGCATATATTTCTCCATCTACTGCTTTTAGGGGAGTTAGTAAAAGAGTTCCTCCGACTATGGATTTTGCATCTCCGATAGATGAAACCTCTATGTTTAGTTTATCTCCATGTCTTGAAAATGGAGGAAGAGTTGCTGTTACTACAACTGCTGCTACATTTTTTGATTTTATTTTGTTTGAATCAACTTTTACATTTACACTTTTTAACATACTTGAGATTGCTTGGCGAGTAAATTCTGAACTTGAACTATCTCCTGTTCCGTTAAGTCCTACAACTAATCCATATCCTACAAGTTGATTATCTCTAACTCCCTCAACATTTGCCAAGTCTTTTATAGTTGTTGCATTTAAAGAGAAAATAAGTGTTAAAAGTAGTAAAAATATTTTCATAAAACTTCCTTTTTTATAGTT
>JALUNR010000043.1 GCA_027055005.1 Campylobacterales bacterium | reverse complement strand
ATATAATAAGTATAATACTTTTCTTAACACTTGCATACAATAGTGCGATATTTTACATAGATAAAAATATGAAAACAAGAGTAACGGACAATACATATAACAACTGCAAAAAGGTGTGGTGTTCACGAGGAATATATAAAACATGGGCAGAGCAAAATAGTCTTGTAGCATTTCAAAGAGCTTTTGCTGCTGGGCATATCGGGATTGAGGTGGATTTTTATTATGATGTAAAGATGAATAGATTTATCATTTCGCATAATAGACCAAGTAAAGATAAAGATGGTAACTTCGTCTATACTCTCAAAGATGGCAAGCTCTTTACTCTTGAGGAACTTTTCAAAGCGACTGCAAAAGGACACTACTACTGGTTGGATTATAAAAACTTAGACAGGCTCTCAAGCACAGATGCTCACAAAGCTATAAAACGCTTAGATGTCATTACAAAGATAGACAATGTAAAAGAGAGAGTCTATTTAGAGGGTTCTACTCCTTGGCATATAGATGATTATACGGATGCGGGATATAAAACACTTTTTGCATTTCAACCACTACCAAAGAGTTCTATTATCGCTTCACTCTCTTCAAATATTTATAAGATTGGCTACTATTTTTATAATATCACAGCAATTGCGATGCCTTATGGTAAACTTGGGGATGCAAAGTATAATGATATAACTCAAAAAAATCTCAAAGGAATACCTGTTTTCTTATTTCATATACCTAATGATGATGCACTGCTTTATAAGCTGGTGAAAAAAAAGGATGTACGAGTGCTTTTAATTGGGCGAGATAAGAGTGTTAGCCGTCCAGAAATCACATCATGTAAGAAGGTAGAAAATGAGTAGAGAAGAAAATTTTTCATATGTCGTAGGGTCACTTTATAAACTTGTAAAAGTTATGGTACTTTTTTTACTCATTATGGGCTTAGCAAGAGTCTATCTACTTCTTACTTATGGTGCGAGTGCAGAGTACAGTTGGAGTGATCTTGTAGCAACTTTTTGGATAGGGACACGTTTAGATCTTAGTATTGTCGCTTATATCACTATATTGCCCCTACTTTTAAGTATAATAGGTACACTTTTAAACAACAAAAAAGTAACAAAAACTATAGAAAAATTGACAAAGTATTATCTTCTTTTTATGGTTTCTTTGGTTTCTGTTTTCATTTTTGCAGATAGTGCCTATTACTCTTTCTTTGGAACACATGCAACTTTAATGATTTTTGGAATTGTTGATGATGACACCAAGGCACTTTTTGAAATAGCACTCAAAAACTATAATCTTGCAGTTGTATTTGCACTTTCTCTTCTTTATGCTGTTGTTATTTATAAGATAATAGCTACGATTTACAAAACTAAAAAAAGCTTTCTTCTCTCATGGAAACCACTGAAACAGATTCTCTTTTTCTCTCTGTTGGTGGTGATAGTAGCAGGTTTAGGTCGTGGCTCATTAGGTGTTTTTCCTTTGGCAAAAACTATTCCAGATGTAAGTGCTGATCCTTTTATAAATAGACTCCCTCTTAATGCTTCCTTTGCGATGATACGATCTTTTAAAGAGTATAAAAAAAGCAAGTCAGGAAAATATGATCTTATAAAAAAAGTAGGGTATGCAGGGAGAATTGAGAAAGCTTTTGAAGTCTATATGCAAAGTAAGGAGATTAACAAAACAGACTTGCTAGCAAATCTGCAAAAAACCACTCCCTACAATAAAGCTATTGCAGAGAAAAAACCAAATGTAGTAGTGGTGATGGCAGAGAGTTTTGGGCTACCACTGCTTACATACCAAAGTAAAAGTTTTAATATCATGGGAGCAGTAGAGAAAAACTTTAAAGAGGACACTCTTTTCACAAACTTCATCTCTGCTTCAAATGGAACTATAATCTCTTTAGAACCAATACTTCTTAATATCACTGCCCGACCTGCATCAACCTCTTTTGCTCAGAGTAAATACCTAAATACAGAATTTAGACAAGCAAGTGCAAGGGTTTATGAAAACGCAGGTTATGATACGACATTTATCTATGCAGGAGACCTCTCATGGAGAAATGTCGGGAATTTTATGTTACATCAAGGTTTCAAGCAGACAGTTGGTCGTGCAAAAATAGCAAAGGCATTGGGTAGAAACGCAGATGAAATCTCTGGAGAGTATGGAATATTTGATGGTTATACCTATCAATACATTCTTAATAAGCTAAAAAATTCTAAAAAACCACAATTTATTTATGTCTTAACGACAAATAATCATCCACCATTTACTGTTCCAAAAGATTATGTATCCAAATCTCTAGTTATTTCAGATAAGTTGAAAAAACATTTAGTAGGTAATATGGATCTTATAAAAAAACGTATTAAAGATTATGCTTATGAGGCAGATATGGCAGGGGTGTTCTTGGATAAGCTCAAAGCATCCCCACTTAAGGACAATACAGTAGTAGCAATAACAGCAGATAATAATACAGTTGAGGGTATAATGCATTACGATAACTACTACACAACAACGAAAAAAATACCTTTTTATCTCTATCTTCCTCCATACCTCAAACCAAAAAAAGCGATAAATACAGAAGTCGCTTCTTCGCATAAAGATATATTTCCTACTCTTTATAATCTTACCTTGAGTGAGAGTAACTACACAAGTATAGGAGTAAACCTTTTAAATGATAAAACGTTGCATTGTGGATTTAATGATGCTGGCGTTTTGATGGCAAGTGATGGTGGCTTCAAAGTAGGGCATGCCAAGAGTAAAATCCAAAAAAAATGCGAAGAGTATTACAAGGCAAGTTTGGCTGTTACTGAATATCTGATAAAATCACATAATCCAAAATAGGAATATTCATAATTGAAACAGATTTTTAAACGCTACCTACCTTACATAAAAGAGTATAAATCTCAGTACTTTTTAGTGCTGATTGGAATTATACTCACAGTGAGTGCTACGGCTGCAACGGCATATATCATGAAGCCTCTGATGGATGATCTCTTTATCTCTAAAGAGGAGTCGATGCTCTATATTATCCCTATTGGATTAGTAGGTATTTACTTTTTTAAAGCGATAGGGCGCTATGTTCAGTCTATTTATATGAGCTATATCGGACAGCATATAGTATCGCGTTTTCGTGAGATACTTTTAGAAAAAATCATCTCTCTTGATATGGCATTTTTATATGTAAATCGTAGTGGTGAGCTTATCTCTCGTGTGACAAATGATATAACCCGCATTCAGTACTTTGTCTCAAATATGCTCCCAGAGCTTTTTCGTGAAGCCCTAACTGTAGTTGCTCTTGTGGGATATGTTATCTATCTTAACCCACATTTAGCATTTTATTCTCTAGTAATTATGCCTCTTATCATTTACCCTTTGATTTTAGTAGCGAAAAAACTCAAAAAGTATTCACACCGTTCTCAAGCAAAAAATGCAGATGTTATGACTCGTTTAACAGAAGTTTTTAACAACTCCGAAGTTATCAAAGCAAATGCCACAGAAAAGTATGAGATGGCTCGTTTTAGTGAAGAGAATTGGCAGTTTTTTAGGATAAATATGAAGTCTGTATATATTGGAGAAATTGTCTCTCCTTTTATGGAGGTTATCGGTGCTTTTGGTCTTGCAGCTGTTATCTTCGTGGGTGGTCATGAAGTCTATGATGGCAAAATGAGTGTTGGAGAGTTTACGGCATTTTTAACAGCAGTAGGACTTGTCTTCCAGCCTATTCGACGTATAGGCTCTATCTACTCGAAAATCCAAGATGCAGTGGCGGCAAGCGAGAGAGTCTTTGAGATACTAGATATGCAAAATAAAATAGTAGATGGTGTAAGTGAACTCAAAGAGAATATAGAGAGCATAGAGTATAAAAATGTTGTGCTATCTTATGAGGGATTAAATC
>JALUNR010000042.1 GCA_027055005.1 Campylobacterales bacterium | reverse complement strand
CTTTTAGATGATTTAGAGAAATACAAAATACTATATGATATTAGAGAAGACAAAAAAGAAATTTTGTTTAATTTTATTGATGTTGTGACAAATCAACATACAACGGCAAAAAATCTTATAAAAAGCTATGCAATATTGATATATTATGAGTTAAAAATATATTTTAAGTTTAATCATACACAATCACTCAAACTTACACAAGAAATTTTTGATAAAGTTTTCAATGAACACACTATAAATATGGAGGAATTTAATCAACAAATTTATATACAGTCATTTTTTAATAATAAGATAGTTTTTGGAGCAAAAAGAGGTAAAAACTCTCATTTTGCACAAAATGAACTGCTATTTATAAAAAATAGATTTATAAAAGATTTTCCAATTTATGTGATATATAACCAATATATAGAAAACTTTATAAATAATCTTCATATCCAAATTTTAAGAAAATATCCACTGGAATTTTTTCGCAAAAATCAAAAATATTCCACTCTTAAATCTCTTTTTTAACTGCTACTATTCTTTTATCGCGATAAAACACAAAAGATAACCGGTTATCTCCAAAATAAAAAGGAGATTTTATGAAATTGACATTAAGAGCTAAACTTTTAAATGTCTATAACTCAAACGAGTATAAAGACAAGGACACAGGAAAGGTTACTAAAAGTAAGCCTAAGTTGCAGTTACTAACTGTTAAAACTATGAAAGATGGTAGTAAAAAAAATGAGCTACTAGATGTATCAATCCCTAAAGAAAAATTTCTTAGCTACAAAGATAAGATTGGTAAAGAAGTAGAGGTTGATGTAGCAGTCATAGGAGATGTAGTTTTCTACGGAGTTTAAAAAAATCACTATGGAAGTTCAAGTTTCTTTTGTGAGGCAACGAACAAAAGAAACTTGAAACCCATAGGGACACTTTTAAAAAACTTAGCCTACTAAAGGGGTTATTAGTAACACCCCTTTACAAACGGCAAACTAAAAAAATCAAGGAAATAATATGAAAGATTTTAAAAATATAAATCTTATATCAGGAATAGACTCATTATATTATTTCATTAAAACAAATGAAAACTATGATGAGCTATTTTTAGATATTTTAGACCAAATACAAACTCAAAAAGATTTGTTTGAAAGAGATGAGATAGACTATACAAATAAAGATATTTTTGTAACTATAAAAGGTTTTAACTTGCAGTATCTAAACAAAGCAGAGGGCTTTTATTGGTTTAGAGATACAAGAGAAAATTTTAGAGTTGGTTTTAAAGATGAAAACAAAAACTTAAAACTTCACAATATACAAGTGCAACTAGAGGGAAAAGGTATATATACTGTAGGTATAAAATCTCTTTTATCTCTTGTAAATAATGATTTGTTAAAAGATGTAAGAAGTGAGCTTTTGCATCTAACAAGAGCAGATATAAACTGTTTTGTAAACTATGATTTTAGTTTTGTAGATAAAACAATGTTTGCATCAAAAAAGAAAAATTATAAAACCATAAGTGAGTTTGGAAGTGCAAATAAAACTCAAACTATATATGTAGGTAAAAAACCATTTTTGCTTAGACTTTATGATAAAAAAGAGGAGCTTAAAAACTCTCCCAAAAAAGAGATTATGCAAGAGTACTTTTTAAACAATGGTTTAGATATTAAAAAGCCTATTTTTAATATTGAGTTTGAGATGCATCGTACACATTTAAGAAGTTTAAATATCTTAACGGTGGAAGATTTGCTAAAAAATGTAAACTCATTATTTAAAAAGTCAATGGATGAAATAAGACTGATAGATACTTCAACCATAAAACAAACAGATATAAAAAACAATACTAAAAATAGAGCTTTAACTCTTCCTATATGGAGATATATAAAAGACAGCTTCAATATAGATGACTTTTTACAATCAGATACCCCACTAAAAAGAGTAAAAAGACAAGATTATACTTATACATATAATCACTTCATAAAAGATTTTTCTCTTTTTTTATTAAAAGTGAAAAAGAAAAACAAAAAGTTAGATATTACAAGTGAATTTGTAAGCATATTAGCAAAGCAACTTTTAGATGAAGTAGTGATTGAGCCAAGAGAGTATAAGAGTGAAAATAGTAGTGAAGTTAAAAAAGGATATACAGATGTTATCTATCTTGATAAAGATGGTAACAAAATAGATAATAAAAGACTCTTAGATAGTGGAGAACTTGTAAAGCCTATATCTGTTTTATCTTTTAGAGAGTGTAGTGATGAACTTTTAGAAAAAGAGATATATGAGTTAGAAAACTCTTTTTTCTTTGAGGATAATGATAAAAAACTTCAAATCTCTCAAAAACTGATAAATGCCTATAAAGAGAGAGATAGAAGAAAGGCTAAAAATGCAAGTAGAACTTGAAAATATAAATCTTATCAAAGATATAAAAGAAGATATTGAACTTATAAAAAAAAGTATTGAGAATAAAAATCAAAAAAGGTGGCTAAGTGTAGCCGAACTAAGTGAGTATCTATCCTACTCAAAAGACCATATTTATAAACTTAAAGATGATGTTTTTATAGAAAATATCCATTTTTTTAAAAAAGTTGGTAAAATATTGTTCGATAGAGTAGCGATTGATGAGTGGGTGGTCGGAAAGGATTACGATGAAATTAATCAGTCGCAACGGCAAATTGTGGGTGACATTTTATCATCAATCAAAAAGGCATAGAAGAAGTCTTAAACTTGATGATACTAAACAAAACAGAAAGTTAGCCACAAATAAAATCATACCGGAGTTAGTTTATAAGCTAAACTCTGGTGAGTTCTTTAACAATGAAAATAAACAAGTTCCTACTGTTGGTGAGTTTGCTAAAAAGTCTTTTGCTATTCATAAAGGAGAGAGAAAGCAATCAACAATGCAAGACTATGAAATATCTCTAAGACTTCATATCTTACCAACTTTTGCTAACACTCCTATAAATAAAATAAAACCATCAGATATAGCACTTTGGCAAAGTAAGCTCTTAGAAAAACTTTCTCCTAGGAGAGTGCGAAATATAAGAGCAACCTTTAACACTATATTAGAAGATGCTATAAATGATGAGATAATAGAAAAAAATCCAATATCAAGAGTAAAAGTTCCAAAGATATATAAAGTTGAACCAAAAAGTTTTACTTTAGAGGAAATGAAAAAAATTCTTGATACAGCAAAAGGAGATATAAAAAACTTTTGTGCACTTGGTTTTTTTACAGGAATGAGAAGTGGAGAAATGATAGGATTAAAGTGGGATGATATAGATTTTGATAGAAAAGAGATACACATAAAAAGAGCTATTAAAATGGGTGTCATATCCACTCCTAAAACACAAGGAAGTATAAGAACAATAGATATATTAGACAATCTACTTCCTTACCTTAAAGAGCAATACAAACTAACGGGGACTAAAAACTCTTTTATTTTTTTAAATAAGGATGATACTCATTATTATGACACTAAGAGAATCAGACTTACCAAGTGGAAAAAACTTTTACAAGAGTGTAATATAGAGTATAGACCGATATATCAACTAAGACATACTTTTGCAACCATAATGATAGAAAATAATGAAGATATTTTATGGGTAGCAAATATGTTAGGTCATACAGATGCAACTATGACACTTAAAATGTATGCAAAGTATAGAAAAAGAAATGAAATCAAAAGAGCTAAATTTCTAAATAAGCTTTGACACATTCTGGCACAATTTGGGCACAGCTAAAAAAAGAAGTGTTTCAAAAGCCTAAATTTGGGGATTTAAAATGAATGGCTCCGGATGCTGGATTCGAACCAGCGGCCAAATGGTTAACAGCCATCTACTCTACCACTGAGCTAATCCGGAACATTTGAAAGCTTTTAAACTTATCGTTTAAATGTGAGGGAGATTATAT
>JALUNR010000041.1 GCA_027055005.1 Campylobacterales bacterium | reverse complement strand
TTTCCATCAATCATAGATATACTTGGTTGGAACAACTCTTTTAGTGCTATTGGAAACTCTTTATTTGATGATAGCATAACAGATAGATTTGCATTTGTAAAAATGGGAAATATTGTTGGTTTAGATGTAGGCAAAGGCTCTATATTTTATAACTTTAAAGATTTCATCAGCAAAAAGGGTGAAGTCTCAGATGAAGATAAAGATTTACTCCTTAGCATTGATTCCACTCAAGCAAACTTACTTAAAACTTCAAAATGGATGAAAAAAGATTGAAAAAGCCATTTGAGTGGGATAATCATTCCGACCAACCCTACCAGATAAAGGATAAAAACTATAAAAAGAAGATGAGAAAAAAAGAGCTTATCTCTTTAGTAAAAACATTTCTAATCGCACTTTTTATATTACCGATTTCACTTATTTTAATGCCGTTTGTAAAAAGAAAAAAAGTTGATTCAAACACTTTTTTCAGTATGGGAGTTGACTATCAAAAAGAGAGTGAGTTAACATTGGAACTTTTAAAAGAGTTAGAGGTTAAAAGAGTTTTGCTCCGTTTTAAACTTTGGGAGATGGATACTCTTGATGAGTTAAAATCTTTCATCATAGGGTGCAAAAATAAAAAAATCATTTTAAAATTAATGCAAGACAGAGAAAATGTAGAAGACTTAAAACTTTTAGAAAAAAATTTAAGAACAATATTTTCATCTTTAGATGGCTATGTAGATATTTATGAGATTGGGACAACTATCAACAGAGCGAAGTGGGGATTTTTTAGTGTAGATGAATACAATCGTTTTTTTCAAACAGCATATGATTTGAAAAAAAATGAATTTGTAAATATAAAACTCATAGGAGGTGGAGTTATAGATTTTGAGTATCACTTCACCGCTCATACACTTTTTAATTTTTTTAGGTACCACTATGATGGAGTATCAGCACTTCTTTATGTTGATAGACGTGGGGCACCTGAAAATACACAAATGGGTTTTAATCTATCCGATAAAATAGCATTGCTTAGTACAATGTCTTGGCTAAGTCCTAAAACTGACAATAAGTTACACATAACTGAAACCAATTGGCCAATTTCAAATACTGCTCCTTATGCACCGACTAGTGAATATGAGTGCGTAGATGAGGAGTCTTATGCTAATTTCATGCTTCGTTATTACCTCTTAGCTTTTGCATCTCAACAGGTAGACTCTGTATCTTGGCATCAGCTAATTGCTCCGGGTTATGGACTTGTTGATAACAGAGATAAAATAAATAAACGTTTAGCATTTGATAGCTATAAATTTATGGTTAAAAATCTAAAAGAGGCTCAATTTCTTAGACTAGACATAAAAAGAGGTTATTATATTTTTCAGTGTTTAGTAAATAATCAACTGTTGCAAATACACTGGGTGCTTATACCAACAACTCTCAAAAATGAAGAATTTTTCAAGGTCTATTCAAGGGATGGAATATTAATCGAAGATGAAATTCTAAGCATTGATTCTTCACCTTTATATATATACATAAAAGACGCGGTATAATTTTAAATGAATAAAAAAATTTTAAATGTAAAACTATATATTTGGTTGCTATTTTTAGTCTCGTCTCTAACTTTTATATTATTCCCTCAGATAGATTTATATATATCTGGTTTATTTTATGATGGAAAAAGTTTTCCTGCAAATGGAACATGGATAGAAAATTTTTTTTACCATTCCGTAAAGCCAATAATCATCACTTTAACACTATCAAGTTTAATAATTTTTATATACAACTTTTTCAAAAAAAAGAATTTTTTAGATATAAATTCTAAAGTAATTTTATACCTATTACTTGTTTTGGGTGTTGCTCCTGGTTTGATTGTTAATGTAACTTTAAAAGAGAACTGGGGAAGAGCCAGACCTGCTCAAACTATAAATTTTGGAGGGACTAAAGAGTTTACACCAGCATTTATACTAAGCGATCAAGATGGATACTCATTTAGTTCAGGACATTCTGCAGCCGCATTTTCACTGATAGGTTTTGCACTTTTAGCAAAGAGAAGAAGAAAGTTTTGGCTAAGTTTGGTTCTTAGCTATGGGGTACTAGTTAGTATAGCCAGAATATCTTCTGGTGGTCATTTTCTTAGTGATGTTGTAACCTCATTTTTTATTGTTTATATTTTTACATATATTTTTCAGATGTTGATTTTAGAAAAAGGGGCAAAAAATTATTTTTCGTAACCAACTGACTCAAATATTTTCTCTTGTTATTATCAGCTTTATTACTTTGATGGTTATAAGGTTGTCATTGTATAACTTTTATCCAGATGATTTTACGAACCTTACAACAGCAGAATTTTACGCCTCATTATTTATGGGCTTTCGTGTAGATATGATAACTATTTTTACATTTTCTTCTATCTTCATATTGGCTCTGTTATTTTTAAGGGGCACGAAAGCAAGAGTTATAACAGCACTAATATGGGCAATAATTTTAAATATAATCTTCATACTTAGTTTTAGTGATGTTTTGTATTATGATTTCATACATAGGCATATATCAAATGAGATTTTCAACCTAACTAACGACACAGATATTATCACTGGGATGGCGTTTGGTTCAATGATAAACTATACACTTGGAGCTTTTATATTAAGCCTTATTTTTCTATTTGGTGTGTATAAAATATTTTCTAAAACTACAAAAAACTTTATCTCTGGTAAAAAACTTTTTATAGTAGCTTTTATAACTATTTTAACTCTTTTTATAGGGATAAGAAATAATTTTGCAGGAAAGAGTTTTGGAAGTAGTGATGCATTTGCCGTAAATAAAGTAAGTAGTGGGAACTTAGCATTGAACGGTTTTTTTACCATTTATAGAACTGCAAAAAAATCAGCAAAGCACAACTTAATGCATTTAGATGAGGCAATCAAGATAACACAAAATACAATGTATTCACCAAATTCACCATTTTTAAGTAAAGAGTACCCCCTTTTAAAGAGTTATGCCAAAAAAGATAAACCAAAATACAATGTCGTTATAGTTTTATTAGAATCATTTGGGGCTGAACATTTAGATGGTTTTACCCACTATAAAGAGCTAAATATAACACCATATTTTAAAAAGCTATCAAACGAAGGATTGAAATTTACAAATTTTTACTCAAATGGGTATAGATCTATATTTGGCATCACTTCTATGTTTACAGGGATTACTATCCCCTCAGGTTTTCAGTATTTAGGAAAAGGTTTAGAGCTCTCAAACCTTAGCTACTTAGGCACAACAGCAAAAGAAAATGGTTACTCAACTATTGCTATGCAAGCAGCAAATCGCCGTTCTTATCGAGTTGATGCAGTCAGTGCACTAGCTGGTTTTGACAATTACTATGGTGCACAAGATATGCCTAATGTAGAAAAAGTAGATAAAGGTCGTTCCACACTTACTGGCACTTACGATTTTAATATGTTAGATTTTTATCACAAGAAATTAAACAAGATGAAGGAACCTTTTTTAGGTTTTGCTTTTACAGATTCTACACACTCTGATTACCATTTACCAAGTGCTAAATTTGAGCGATACCCTCATGACCTGAAAAACTACAACGGTTCATTAAATGCACATATATACGCAGATGATTCTATAAAAAGATTTATGCAGAGTGCTAAAAAAGAACCTTGGTTTGATAGAACTATATTTATCTTCACCTCTGATCATGGAAGTGGAAATGCACTAAATGCTATTGCTAAAAAATATCGCCCAGATGATAAACCACTAGCATCTATAGAACATTTCAGGATACCACTTATTATTTATGCTCCAAAAGTTTTTAAACCACAAGTAATCAAAACACTTGGTTCACACAACGATATATTTCCAAGCATAGTAGATATGCTTGGATGGAGAGCAGATATAACGACTATGGGAAGTTCACTTTTTGACAAAG
>JALUNR010000040.1 GCA_027055005.1 Campylobacterales bacterium | reverse complement strand
TTACCCTACCCTCATCTATATCTATAACAACTGCTTGTAGTATCTTTTTGCACTTATTTGGAACATCAAACTTAGATGAAACTCCTGTTAAAAATCTATCCAATGGCTCTTTTATATCCATACCTATAACATTATCTCTACATCCTGTAAGTCCAACATCACTTACATAAAAAGTACCTTCTTCTACTATCAAATCATCAGTTCCTACATGAGTATGACTTCCAACTATCGCACTAACTTTTCCTTTTAACATCGCCATCAAAGCTCTTTTCTCACTTGTTGCTTCTGCATGAAAATCTATTAAAATATTTTTAACTCCCTCATTTTGAAGTTTTTCTATCTCTTCTTTTATCATGATAAAAGGATTATCAACCATAGGCATACCATAGTATCCCATAAGATTTATGACTGCTATCTCCTCATCTGCTACTTTATGTCTCCCTACTCCACTGCCTGGAGCAACTTTAGGATAATTTAGTGGACGAAGTATAGGAAACTCATCCATCATCTCCACTATCTCTTTTTTATCAAAGCTATGATTTCCACCTGTCATGACATTTATATATGAGTTAAAAAGCTCTTTAGCATTTTTTTTAGTAATACCAAACCCATGACTAGCATTTTCTACATTTGATACAACAAAATCTATATTGAATTTCTTTTTTATATCATAAATATGATACTTAAACATACTTCTACCTGGACGACCTATAATATCTGCAAAATACAATATATTCAATTTTTCAACCTTAATTTTTTCTTGATTTATATCAATTAATACAAATTATATCTAATTTTTATAATAAACATTGTAATATATATTATGAATAGAATAAAAGAAATACCACTTTTTAGTAAGTTAAGTGATAAAAATGTAAAAAGGTTAGAGGCGATTTCTTATTTTAAGAAGTATAATACTGATGAAATACTTTTTTATGAAGGGGAAAAACCTGGTATTTTACATGTTTTGATAGATGGTGTATTAAAACTATATAAGACAAATGCAAAGGGACAAGAGATATATATTCATCAATTTGTTCCCCCTGCTCTTGTAGGAGAACTTGCAAACTTTGAAAATATGAAATTCCCCGCTACTGCAAAATTTGTTATAAAAGGTGAAGTACTTAAAATAGACTTTACAAAACTAGAAAAAGATTTTTTTAAAAATCCAGAGATTTGTATGGAGATTATTAAATCCCTAACAAAAAAAGTAAAAATCTTATCAAATGTTATACATCAAGAAATGATTTTAACAAGTGAAGCAAAAATAGCAAAATTTATAGTAGAGCATCCAAATCTTTTTAAAACTGTTAAAAATATTCAAATAGCAGCTATCTTAAATGTTTCTCCCGAAACACTTTCCAGAACTCTTACAAAATTAAAAAAAGAAAAATATATAACAATTGATAAAGAGTATAATGTAACTATTTTAAATAAAGTAGCTATAACTGCCCTATATAAGTAGTTACTATATTACCCAAAATATAAAATTATAATATACTAATTTTTTTCATTGATTTAAATCAAGATTTACTCAATCTACTTTTAATATAATACTACGATGCAAATTTTTTGCATAAGCAAAACCAAAATATAAAGGAGGTTTTATGTCAATATCAAGACGTAATTTTCTAAAGACAACTGCTGCTGCTACTGCGGCTGCTGCTGTTGGGATAAGTATTCCAGAGGAAGCAAAAGCTGCTGCAAAAGCAGAACAAGCTGACTGGAGATGGGACAAGGCTGCATGTAGATTCTGTGGTACAGGATGTGGAATCATGCTTGCTACCAAAAATGGTAGAATAGTTGCTGTAAAAGGTGATCCAGCTGCTCCTGTAAATAGAGGACTAAACTGTATCAAAGGTTACTTCAATGCAAAAATCATGTATGGTGCAGATAGACTTACAGAGCCACTTTTAAGAGTTGGTGCTGATGGTAAGTTTGATAAACATGGAAAGTTTAAACCAGTTAGTTGGAAAAGAGCTTTTGATGAGATGGAAGTTGCTATCAAAAAAGCACTAAAAGAGAGTGGACCTGAAGGTGTAGCTGTATTTGGTTCTGGTCAATACACTATTATGGAAGGATATGCTGCTCAAAAGATGATGAAAGGTGGATTTAGATCTAATGCGATAGATCCAAATGCTAGACACTGTATGGCATCTGCGGTTGTTGGTTTTTATCAAACTTTTGGTATCGATGAGCCAAGTGGATGTTATGATGATATAGAGCTTACTGATACAGTTGTATCTTGGGGTTCAAATATGGCAGAAATGCACCCTATCCTTTGGTCAAGGGTAAGTGATAGAAAACTAACTGATCCAGACAGAGTTAAAGTAGTAAATATCACAACTTATAGAACAAGAAGTTCAGATTTAGCAGATATGGAAATTATTTTCTCTCCAAATACTGACCTTGCACTTTGGAATTATGTAGCTCATGAAATTGTTTACAATCATCCCGAGGTAATAGACTGGGATTTTATAAAACAACATATCGTATTTACAGCGGGTCCTGTAAACATTGGTTATGGTATGAGAAGAAAAGGTGAAAAATCTTTAAAAGATGGAAAATACTCTGCAAAAGAGATGGAAATCATAAAAAAAGAGATGAGTAAAAAAGTATCTGCAAAAGAAGCACCAGCTTTAGCACCTTATGGTTATAAAGAGGGTGATATGATGAAAAACACTGCTGGTACTTTAAAACACTGGATAGTTGGCTTCGAAGAGTATAAAAAATCACTAAAACCATTTACCCTTGATTATGTAGCAAAAATAGCTAAAGGTGATCCAAATGAGCCATTGGAGCAATTCAAAGAAAAGCTAAAAAAATTAGCTGCTCTATATATAGAAAAAGATAGAAAAGTGGTAAGTTTTTGGACAATGGGTATGAATCAACATACTCGTGGTTCTTGGGTAAATACTTTAAGTTACAATGTACACTTTATGTTAAACAAACAAGCAAAACCAGGTAGTGGAGCATTTTCTCTAACAGGTCAACCATCTGCTTGTGGTACAGCTAGAGAGGTTGGTACCTTTGCTCATAGACTTCCAGCAGACTTGATGGTTAAAAATCCTAAGCATAGAAAGAAAACTGAACAAAAATGGCAAATTCCAGAGGGAACACTAAACCCAGTTGGAAATCAACATATCATGAAAATCCATAGAGATATAGAAGATGGTGTTGTAAAATTTGCTTGGGCAAATGTTTGTAACCCTTATCAAGATAGTGCAAATGCAAACCACTGGATAAAAGCTGCTCGTGAGCTTGACAACTTTATTGTATGTTCTGATGGTTATCCAGGAATTAGTGCAAAAGTTGCTGACCTTATCTTACCATCTGCTATGATTTATGAGAAATGGGGAGCTTACGGAAATGCTGAGAGAAGAAGTCAACACTGGAGACAACAAGTACTTCCTGTAGGAAATGCTATGAGTGATACTTGGCAATGGGTTGAACTTTCAAAAAGATTTACAGTCAAAGATCTTTGGGGACCATATACTCTAAGAAATGGTAAAAAAATGCCAGATGTTAGAGAACAAGCTAAAAAAATGGGATATAAAGATGATACAACTATGTTTGAAATCCTATATGCAAATGATAGAGCTAAAAAATACAAAATTGATTTAAAAAGTTTCCCTCAAAAAGGATTTGATAACTCTGAGTGTCTTGGAGATAGTAGAAATGTAAAAGGTAGTGATGGAAAAGTATTTAAAGGTTATGGATTTATGCTTCACCAATATTTATGGGAAGAGTATGCATGGTTTGGTAGAGGTCATGGACACGACCTTGCAGACTTTGTAACTTACCATAAAGTTAGAGGACTTAAATGGCCAGTAGTTGACGGTAAGGAAACAGCTTGGAGATTTAATACAAAATATGATCCATATGCAAAAAAAGCAAATCCTAATGGAGATTTTGCTTTCTATGGTCCATTAGCAAAAAAACTACTTCAAGGAACATTAACTGGTCCAGACAAATCAAAAGGTAAGCAAGCTCTTAAAAATAAAGCTAAAATCTTTGCTAGACCATATATGGATCCACCAGAGATGCCAGATAGCACTTACGATACTTGGTTATGTACTGGTAGGGTACTAGAGCATTGGCATAGTGGAACTATGACTATGAGAGTTCCTGAACTTTATCGTGCTGTTCCAGAAGCACTATGTTACATGAATCCAAAAGATGCAAAAGAAAAAGGATTTAAAAATGGTCAACTTATTTGGGTTGAAAGTAGAAGAGGTAAAGTAAAAGCTAGAGTTGAAACAAGAGGAAGAAACAGACCTGCACAAGGACTTGTTTTTGTACCTTGGTTTGATGAAAAAGTATTTATTAACAAAGTTTGTCTTGATGCTACTTGTCCTATGAGTAAGCAAACAGATTACAAAAAATGTGCAGTAAAACTATATAAAGCATAATAAGGAAAAACAGTGAGTAGTGAGGCGAAAAAAACCAAAATCAGTGAAAGGCGAAAGTTTTTCACACTTTTAGCACAAAATGCTGGTCTTGGAGTAATGGGTGGACTTTTGTGGGCAGGATATGCTGATAAAGCAAAAGCTTCCGTCCCTACTCTTCGTCCTCCTGCTGCCATAGCTGAAGAAGACTTTTTAAAAGTTTGCATAAAGTGTGGTCTTTGTAGCGAAGCTTGTCATAACAGACCTCAAAATGTCGATAAAGAAACAGGAAAACAAAGACCTGCAACTTTAAAGATGGCTAAAGCAGAAGATAGAGCCACTATTGGTACTCCATTTTTTATACCAACTGATGTTCCATGTTATATGTGTGATGATATACCTTGTGTTCCAGCCTGTCCAACAGAAGCTTTGGATATAACAAAAGTTACTAACAAAAAAGGTAAGCTTGATCCAAAAATGATGGATATGGGACTTGCAGTAGTTGATCAAAACTCTTGTATAGCTTTTTGGGGTATCCAGTGTGATGCATGTTATAGAGCATGCCCACTCATGGATGAAGCTATTAAGCTAAAATATGACAAAAATGAAAGGACAGGTAAGCATGCATTTTTAAAACCTATTGTTTATAAAGATGCTTGTACTGGATGTGGTATGTGTGAAAAAGCATGTGTTACTGAAAAACCTGCAATTTTTGTCTTACCAAGAGAGTTAGCTTTAGGGAAACCGGGTGATCATTATGTAAAAGGTTGGGATAAGAAGGATCAAATGAGGATAAAAAATAGAGAGAATAAAGATTTGACAACTCATGATAAAAGAAGTTCTAAAAAACCGGTTGATTATCTCAACCAGGGATTGGAGGGCTTTTAAATGAAATGGAGTAACTATAAATATCTCATTTTAAGAAGAGTTACCCAGTTGGGACTACTTCTTTTATATTTTGGTGGAAATGTTTTAGGATGGAAGATTTTAAGGGGAGATCTATCCTCTTCTTCCATTCTAGGAACTATACCACTAAGTGATCCTTTTGCTGTCTTACAAATCCTCTCAACAGGAGCTCTTGTGGGAGCAAATGCTCTAGTTGGTGCAGTCATTATCTCACTATTTTATGGTGTAATTGGTGGAAGAGCATTTTGTAGTTGGGTTTGTCCTGTAAACTTAATAACAGACTTAGCAAACTATATAAGAAGAAAACTCTATCTTGACAAGATAGAAAGAAAGGTATGGCTTAGCAGAAATGTTAGATACTATGTGCTAGTTTTAGCTCTAATAGTATCAGCTATAAGCGGTTTAGCTGCTTTTGAAATAATCTCTCCTATTACTATTATGCATCGAGGTATTATCTTTGGTTTTGGTAGTGGAATTGGTTTTTTGGTAGCTATATTTTTATTTGATTTGTTTGTTACAAAAAACGGCTGGTGTGGGCATATATGTCCACTTGGAGCAACTCACTCTATCATAGGTAGGTTCGCACCTTTAAGTGTTGACCACAACCATGAAAACTGCACACTTTGTATGAAGTGTAAGGAGGTTTGTCCAGAATCTCAGGTGTTAAATATGATAGGTAAAAGAAGTGAGAGAGTAACAAAACAAGAGTGTACAAATTGTGGTAGATGCATCGATGTCTGCGATGATGATGCACTATCATTTTCAATATTTAAAAATTTAAGGAGTAGTGATGAAAATAAATAAAACACTAACGAGTTTATTATCACTTGTAGCAATAGCTAGTTTAGCTTATGCTAGTGGAACTATAAGCGAGGAATCTTTAGGGCTGAGAAAAACAAATCTTTACTCAGAAAGTAAAACTGCACCAAGTGCTGTAAAATATAACGCACCAGCACCAGGAGCTGCAAAAACTTTACAAAGATCTTATGACAATGCACCACCACTAATACCACATAGTGTAGATGGGCTTTTACCAATAACAGCAAAAAATAATGCATGTCTTGGTTGCCATATGCCAGCAGCTGCAAAAGGTGTTGGAGCAACTCCAATCCCACCATCTCACTTTGTAGATTTTAGACCATCTACAAAAGTAGATAAGAAAGGTGATATCATAAAAGATGGAAAAGTTATAAAAAATACAAGTGATGTAAAAGTTGTTGAACACAAACAAAAAACTTTATATCAAGGTAGGTATAACTGTTCCCAATGTCATGTTCCTCAAGCTAATGTAAAACCACTTGTAAAAAACAACTTCAAACCTGATTATCAATCAAGTAGTGCGAAGAAAAAATCTAATCTTTTAGATGTTTTAAATGCAGGTGTCAATATAAAATAATGCAAAAAAGAAGAGAGTTTTTAAAAAAAATTAAAAAACCTCTTCAACCCATTAAGGATGAGGCGATTCTTCGCCCTCCTTATGGTTTAAGTGAGTCACTTTTTCAAAGTGAGTGCATAAATTGTGAAGAAAAACTTTGTGCTACTCATTGTGATGAGGGGATAATCGTAATAAGAGAGGATGGTACACCAACTATAAACTTTAAAAAAAGTGGCTGTACCTTTTGTGAGGAGTGTGCCAATTCTTGTAAAAGTAATGTTCTATCACAAGAACATAAAGATACAAACTATAGTTTAAATGCAATCTTTCAAATCAACTTTGAAAGTTGTATGGCTCATAACAAAACAATATGTTTTTCATGTAAAGAACCTTGTCTTGATGATGCTATACTTTTCAATGGTATGTTTAATCCTATCATTGACAACAGTTTATGCACAGGATGTGGGTTTTGCATAAGTAGGTGTCCAACTAATGCAATAGAATATAAGATAACAAATATTAAGGAGAATATAGATGAACTTGAAAAATAAATATCCAAATCTTTTATCAAAAATAGACGAAGAAATAAATGAAAAAAGATTTTTAATCACCGTCGATATTAATTATGATGATGAAGATACAGATGAATTTGATATATTTAATCCTGATGAATACAATTATCTAATATATATAAATGAAAGAGTTCAAAATGTATTGGGAGAAAAAAAGATGAATGAACTCATATCAAAGCTAGAATCTTTAGAAATATTTGAAAACTTTATAAATGATGAGATAGATTTATATGGAGTTTATAGTACAAAAAGTGAAGAGGAAATAGAAGAAGAAGTTTTAAAAACAATAGAAAAGTTACTATCATGAAAATTTTTATACTACTTATATCCCTAACTATTTTTATTTTTGCAAAAGATATTTCTCCAGCAGTATCAATTAAAGTAGATGGTGGAGTAAAAGATATGATTTTATCAGGTGATAACCTCATAGTAGGAACTGATAGTGGAAAGTTAGAAGTATATAACTTAAAAGAGAAAAAGATAACTAAAAAAATCCAACTTCCAGATATAAAAGATTTTATGGGAGATACTATTCATACTAGAGTTGCCAGTTTAGATTATCTTGATGGAAGATATGCATTTTTAAGTGATAGTGGTATTGGTGGATATACAAATGTTTGGTTAAATGAAAATAACCAAACAAAAAAAATCATCACTCATAAAGATAAGAAGATGATTGTAAAATTAAAATTTATAGATAAAGATCATCTACTTTTTGGTTTTTTAGGAAATGAAGTTTCACTTTATGATATACCAAATAAAAAGTATATTTATACAAAACAATTAAGTGAATCAAAATTCTCTGATTTTGCACTAAATAAAGATAGAACAAAAGCTGCTTTTGCAAATGAAAGTGGTATAAACTATATAATAGATACAAAAACAGGAAAAGTTTTAAAAACTCTAAAAGGGCAAAATCTTGATAATGTTTTTGCGATAGATTTTAAAAAAGATTTTGTAGTTTGTGCGGGAAAAGATAGAAGAGGAGCATACTACAATCTTTTAACTGATAGCAATGGTTACTTTAAAGGAAATTTTTTTATATATGCAACTGCTCTTAGTCCAAGTGATAAAAAAGTAGCTTTTGCTATGGATGAAGATAACTCAATAAGTATTTATGATTTGTTTTCAAAAGAAAATTTAGCTAGACTCAAAGGACTTGAATCTAAAGTAAATAAAATAATTTTTAAAGATGAAAACACTATTATTGCAGCAGGGGATGATAATACAATCCTTATATGGAAACTAAATAAAAAGGGAAAAAAATGAATATTTCAAGTATCGTAGTACAAGTAAAACCAGAGTTTGTAGATAATGTTTTAGAAGTTTTACAAAATGCTTCTTTTTGTGATTATCACTTTCATGATAAAGAAAAGGGCAAAATTATAGTTACGGTAGAGGGTGAGAGTGTAGACGATGAGATAAGAAATCTAAAAATAGTACAATCTTTAGAACATGTTATAAGTGCAGAGATGATGATGAGCTACTCTGAAGATGAACTAGATCGTGAGATAAAAAAACTTGAAAACCAAGATCCAGTTCCTGCTATGCTAAATGATGATAGTCTAAGAGCTGAAGATATTGTATATAATGGAGATCTTAGAAAAAAAGATATAGTAAACTAATGAGAGAGGATTTTACAAACTCCCTACTCTCTTTGATACAAAAGGATTTTCCATTAACCTATAAACCATTTGAAGATTTAGGGAAAAAACTTGGTGCTAGTGAGAAAGAAGTATTAAAAATATTAAAAGAGGAAAAAGAGAACTCTATCATTAGACAAATCTCCCCTATCTTTGATACAAAAAGACTCGGATATAAATCCTCTTTAGTAGCTTTTAGAGTTGATAAAAAAGATATAGATAAAGCAGTAGAAGTAATAAACTCACATCCAGGAGTTTCTCATAACTATGAGAGAAATCATGAGTTTAATATTTGGTTTACAATAGCAGTTTCTCCAAATAGCAAACTTGGACTTGAAAAAACTGTTGATATACTAAACCAAAAAGCAAATGCAAAAGAAGCTATACTTCTACCAACTTTAAAAATGTTTAAAATTTCAGTAAAACTAGACACAACTGGAAAAACAGATAAAAAAGAAAAAGTTAGTAAAAAATCATATAGAGATATAGAACTAACTCCAAAAATTTTAAAAATCATAGAAAAGACTCAATATGACCTTCCAATAGAGTCTGAGCCTTTCAAAACTGTAATAGATGAGTTAAACATCTCTTATGATGAACTTTTTAAAACACTGAATCTTTTAAAAGATGCAGGTGTTATGAGGAGATTTGCAGCTATCTTAAACCATAGAAAAGCAGGATTTAATGCAAATGCTATGGTAGCTTGGGATATAGATAAAAACAAAGCAAATGAGATAGGAGAAAAAGCAGCCTCATTTAGTGCTGTTAGCCACTGCTATATAAGACCAAAGTATCCAAATTGGAAATATAACCTCTTTACTATGGTTCATGGAAAAAACAAAGATGAAACAACTTCACATATAAATGATATAGCAAATGAGATAGAGTTTTTTGACAAAAAAGAGCTATATTCAACAAGAGAGTTTAAAAAGGTAAGAATAAAATATTTTAGTCAAGAGTTTGATAACTGGGAAGAAAAATATTTATAATATTTCTTGATACAAATCAAGATTTGCCTTGTTTTTTTATATTATAATATGTTTATACTTCTATATACTTTTCTGCAATTTGGCAGATTTTTATGTAGGTTGTATATGGGTGATGGGGAAAATATTTTAAGGAGGATATATGAAAGTAGGTAATGTATTAGGTTTAGTTGCTAGTTCACTTTTAGTTGCAACTATAGCACAAGCTGGTACTTCAAAGATGAACTTTGCAAAAGTTTATGAAAAAGAGTGTCAGGGTTGTCATGGTCCAATCCACCAAGGTGGTGTTGGAGCTGATTTAAGACCAAAGGCTCTAAAGAAAAAAGAACATCAAATGCTAGTAAATACTATCTTAAATGGTAGAGAAAACACAGCAATGCCAGCTTGGAGTTCAAAATTTAGTAAAGATGATGCAGCTGGTATGGTTGATTGGCTAATGGACTG
The DNA here is from genome assembly GCA_027055005.1 of Campylobacterales bacterium. Lineage (GTDB taxonomy): Bacteria > Campylobacterota > Campylobacteria > Campylobacterales > QNZT01 > SZUA-1377. Next base: position 3,839 of record JALUNR010000040.1, on the reverse strand, counting down.
GAAAAATACTGTTGAACTTAAACTTGATTTGAAAAAAATTAAAAAGTCTTATACTAAGTTAGCAGATGTAGATGCTTTAGCTAAAAAGTATCCAGTAGGTAAAGATGGTAAACTTAATTATAAAGGTGCTCAAGTTGCAAATGTTAAGAATATTACATTTGCAACAGAAAGAGATGCATCATTAGTTGATTTTATAGATTCAACAACAGGTAAGGTTTTAAGTCGTCATAAAGCTGGATTTGCAGTACATGTTACTGTAACAAATAAAGCTAATCCTAGATATGCTTATTCTATTAGCCGTTCTGGAAGATTGACCATGTTTGATATTGGAGCTCCAGGACAACCAGCATTGGCAATGGCACAAGTAGGACAAGAATCTCGTGGTTTGGCAGTTAGTCCAAACGGTAAATATGTAATGGCTGGTGATTATAACCCAGGTGGTGCAGTACTTTGTGATGCACATACACTAGAGCCATTAAAAGCATATGATACAAGTCGTGTAATTAATATGGATGGGCAAATAGAACCTAGTCGTGTGGCATATATAGCTGATACTCCTTATGGTCCTTATTTCTCATTTGCACTTAAAGATGCAGGACATGTTTATATAGTAGATTACTCTAAACCAAACTTCCCAATAGTTGGAGATGTTCCAAAAATTGGTAGAGTTCTTCATGATGCATTTTTAAATGAAAATAAAGGTCCAGATTATGGTAGATATGTTCAAGTGGCTTCTCAAGGAAGTGATTTGATGGGTATCGTTGATCTAAAAACTAAAAAACTTGCAGCAAGAGTATTTACAGGTAAAAAATCTAAACCACATCCAGGACAAGGATCATCTTGGTTTAACAAAAAAATGGGTAAACAATTAAATGCTACAAACTCTATGAACTTTGGTTCTGTAGTTATTTGGACATCACCAGGTTGGAAAGTAGTGAAAAAAATCAAAACTGCAGGTGGTGGATTATTTGTTGGAACAAGTGAACATACACCATATATTTGGTCTGATTGTGTGCTTGGAAAACCAGCTAATTACAATAAAGTTTATCTAATCAACAAAGAAACTCTTGAAACTGATAGAATCATCGAAGTTGGTAAAAAACAAGGTAAATTGATAGATGCACATACAAACAAAGTGCTTCAAACTTGGGATGCAACTCAACATGAAAAAGTTGCTGTAAATGAAAAAGCATTTGGAAAAGAAAAAATTATGCCAATGCCTACAAAAATAGGTCCAGTAGTTAAAAATCCTGTTCAACCTAGACTACTTCATGCAGAACCTGCAAATCATGGTAAATGGACTATGATTAGTGAGTGGACAACAGGAAGAATTGGTATCTATGATGCTAAGACAGGTAAGTTTATCAAATATATTGAAAACTTAACTACTCCTACATTTACATACTCTGTTGAGCACAGACAAAAAGTTCCTGGTGCTTAATATATTTTTACTCTCCCTTCTTAGGGGGAGTAAATTTTATAGGATGACAGTTGAAAATTTTTATTTTACTTTTTTATGTAATAGTTACTTTAGTTTATTCTAAATATTTAGACAACAAGTCTTGTAGTGAGTGTCATGAAAATATTTATAATGAATTTCAAAGTTCAATGCATTCTAAAAATTATTTTACCGATGAATTACATAGGAAAGTAGCTAATAAAGCAAATTCTAAAAAATATGAATGTGCAGTATGTCATATGCCAATGGCAAATAACTTAAAAGATTTGGTAAGTGGAAAAGCCAGACCAGATAAAAACAATAAAACTCAAACAGATGCTATATCCTGCTACTTTTGTCATACTATCGCTTATGTAAAAAAAGCTCATAAACATAATATTAATATAAAAGCTAGACAAGCAGAAAATTATAAGCCTACACTTTATGGAAGATTAACAAATCCTGATGAAAATGATAAACATACTTCATCTTCCAATCCTATATATGCAAAAGTTGTGTGTACAGGTTGTCATTCTCATAAATTAAATGATAATAATACAACTATCTTTACAGCTATGGCAAAAGATCAAAACTCACTGGAATGTATAAAATGTCATATGCCAAAAATTGAAGGTGGTGCAGAAAAAATGAATAAACGCTCTCGTAGATATCATGCTAGTCATAAATTTTTAGGTATCCATGACAAAGAATTTAGAAAAAAAGGAGTTGATATAAATGCAACAATACAAAATAATAAACTAAAAATTATTCTTATAAACAAAATGCCCCATCCTCTAATAATTCAACCAGCAAGAGCAAAATTTTTAAAAATAATTATAAAAGAAAGAGGAAAAACTATCTGGCAAAATTATAAGAATAAACCAAGTGAAGATAAACAAGCTTATTTTTCATACAGTTTCAAGAAAGATGGTAAAAAAATTGTAGTACCAGCAACTGCAACAGAAAGTAAAGCTTATAATTTAAATGCAAAAGAACTTAAAACTCTTATTTATAATATTCCTCATTTAGAAAAAGGAGATATAATAAAAATCTCACTTTATGTGCAATTAGCAAAAAGTGATTGCGCTAAAGCTATAGGTTTAAAAGATAAAAAGTTATTAACTCCTTCTCTTATAAAGACTATCACGATAAAAAAAGATTGAATTTGACAAATATCAACCAATTTTCCAAATAATTTCAGTACAATATTTCTAATTTTACTAAAGGAAAAATATGAAGTTTTTACTCTCCATTTTATTTATTGTTTCGATATTTTTTACTGCATCTCTTGATGCAAAAGAAAAATTTTTCGTTGTAGAAAGAGAATCTCAATCAGTTGCTGTTATAGAAGATGGCTTAGCTAAAAGGCATATGAGAAATATGCATAATATGAACCATGGTGTCATAAAGTTTTATGGAAATGATGGCTACTTGATTAGTCGTGATGGATATATTGTAAAATTTAATCCAAAAACTGAAAAAAAAGAAGCAGAATATAAAACAAGCAAATCGGCTATAGGTTTTGTTATAGGTAAAAACTTTGTAGCTGTTGCAAATTATGATGATAAAAGTGTAGATATACTAGATAGAAATCTAAAACCTCTCCAAAAGATTAAAACTGGTTCTAAAAATGTTGGTATTAAGATATACAAAAACAAACTTATTTTTGCACAAATGGACAATGATAAAGTAAGTATTTATAAAGATATAAACTATGGAAAAGCTAAACCTAAATTCAAACTTGAAAAAGAGTTTAAAGTAGGAAAAATGCCATTTGATGCTATGATACAAGGCAAAACTTATATAGTAGGGTTTTTCTTGACAAAGGGTTTTGGAGTTATCAACTTAGATAAAATGACATATAAATTAATTCCTGTTACAGGTGATGGAAATAAACCTGTTTTAAAAATACCTCATTTTGGATTTTGGTCATTAAGTAGAGATAAAACTTTCATACCAGCTGTTGGAAATAATGCAGTAATGGTATATGATAAAAAATTTAATTTTCTAAAAAATATAAAAGTACAAGGCTTACCAGTTTTTACCTCTTTGAGTCCTGACCAAAGGTATATAGCAGTAACTTTCAGTGGTAAAGATTTTCCATATATTCAAATAATAGATACAAAAACTCTTAAAGTTATAAAAACATTTCATTTCAAAGGCAAAGTTTTACATATAAGATGGTCAACTGAATATCCATCTTTATATGTATCTGTAAATGGAGCAAATGAAGTTGATGTTATAGATACAAAAGGTTGGTTTAAAGAGAGAGAAATCTATCAAGTAAAAAAACCATCTGGTATATTTATATATAAAAGTACAGATAAAAAATAACTTTAAGGTTGTCTTATGAAAAAAATTGCAATATTTTTAACAATTAGTACTTTTGTATTTGCTGATG
>JALUNR010000039.1 GCA_027055005.1 Campylobacterales bacterium | reverse complement strand
CTTATAACCTTTTGTTAAATCTGTTTTTATTAAAGTAATAGGCTTTTGTGTACTGCCGTCTTTCTTGGCTGCTTTTAGTATCGTATCACTTCCATAAACTACATAACTATCAGTAAATCCACGCACTCTCTCAAGCTCTTCATCTGCACTTGGCGTAATTTGGGTTAAGCTCTCACCTACAATATTTACCCTGTATAAATTATGATCGCTTCCTACAAAATAGAAGCTGTTGCCTTGTAAACTCGTAGTTCCATGACCGCTTAATACACTTTTTCCATTTAGCGAAATCTCTTTAACGCTGCCATCAGCCTTATTAATTCTATAAAGCTTGCCGCCACTATAAACCGAACTATAAACTGTGCCTAAAATATCGCCCAAAAATCCTTTTGTCCAGCTGTGGCTATCGCCATCAACTAAATTGCTACAACTGCTCATATCCAATAAGCATTTTTGAATTTTATTAGAATCGTTATCATAAACCAAATAGCCATCAATATCATCGCCAAAGCTTGGGTAAGTTACGCTTAATAGCTTTTTGTTGCCAAAATTAATCTTTTGCCCATCGGGCGTGATTAAAACATTATTGTTTCCATCATTAGCGGTTAAATACCATTTAACGCCCAAATAATCAACTTTTGTATAACTTGGTCTGCCGCTTAAATTGCTTGCAATTTCCTTTGCACTGACTGCTTTGCTTTTATTCATATCCACACTATAAGCCGTGCCGCTAGATACATAATAAAGCTTTGTTAAATGTAAATTTTTATAGCCGTTAGAAGTTTTTTCATAAGAGCTGCCAATTACTGGGTATCTAACATCAAGCGTTGCGTTAATATCCGAGCCAACAATCACGTTTTTTAAACTTCCAAGCGATTTTTCATTTACTTCACCGTAAAAAAGGTGGCTATTAATTCCTGCTTGTTTTGTGAGTTTTTTTATACTTGAACTACCTGATGAAATATCACTATATTCCCCTCCACTTCCTCCTCCACATCCAGATATAAAAACTGCTAAAATTGCTGATAATATTATTTTTCTTTTCATAAATATCTCCTATATTTATCAAAAAAGGTACTACTGTTAAGTAATACCTTTTAATTTAAAGAAGACACCAAATGATTATAACAACAGAAAAAGTTTGTTATAATCACAACGGTGTCCAAAAGCACTACGACATCTTGTTTTTTAGTAGCCAAACTATGTATGACAAGATGTCGTTTTTATAAAGACAGAAAAATAATAACAATGATATGTTAATTTTTTGTTAACTAATTGCTATGATTTTTTATAATATGCTATAAATAATCCCATACTTATAAATACTATTAAAAACCAAAAAGGTGTATCTATCTGATATACTGTACTTTTTAACTCAAATAATTTTAGTATCAATCCATCAAGCAAACCACCCTGCCCTATCAAATGTAAAAAAAGCTCTAGTGGATAAAAGATAATAAAAGCTATGGAAAGTAGTGGAGAAAATAGCTGTAAAAAGGTAAATTTTGGGAAAATATAGTGTATAATAGGTAGCATCATAATATAAACCCAAATGTTTAAAAGTATCACTATTTGCCATTCTTTAAGGTTTGAAAAATAGTTAAAAAAAAGGTATATTAAAAATACACCACTAACAGAAAACCAAAATCCTAAATTAAAGAAAAAACTAGGTATAAAAGCCAAAATCAAAAGTACTGCAACTGCCAAAACTTCAAAAGAGATAATCTTTACAAACCTATCATATAAGATAAATCCAACTATTAACATCACATAACTTCTAACAAGTGAAGGGATAAATCCTAAAAGATACAGATATAAAAATAAAATTCCTATGATAAAAACTGTCAAATCAAATCGCCTATTTCTATATGAGAAAAATCTATCTTGAAAAAATCGATAAGGATATTTTAGTAGAGTGTAAAGAATAAAAAATAAAACTCCCAAATGAAATCCACTTATAGCAATAAGATGAGAAATACCTAAATTTGATACTTTATTTCTAAGTTCTTTAGAAACTGGTTTTGCTAAAAATAGAGCATTAAAAAATTCTTGCATCGATGTCTTAGTGTGTTGAGAAGAGATAAAATCTAAAATATTTTGTTTAAATCTATCTTTTTTCATAAGTTCTAAGTTAAAGGTAGGAGCATAAAAACCTTTAAAAAGATCAAAAAAAGAAATATTTTTAGTTATTATTTTTAATCTTAGAGTATCATAAAGTAAATTTTTCAAATCTTCTCTACTTGTTGTATAAAAATTATATCCATCTCTACTTCTTAATTTCATAACAATATATGTTTTGTTATGTTTTGTTTTTTGATATTGATTTACTACTGTTGCATAGATAGTATTTACTGGTTTTTTTGTAAGTTTTTTGTATGTATTGTATTTCAGAGTGATATTTATCAAAAATACTATGCAAAGAAAAGAAAAAAAGAAAAGATAATCTCTTTTTCTTTCAAATAATTTTACTTCAAAAACCATCTATATAGGAGGAAGTTCTATCTTTGAATGCTTTGCATCGACCTCTGCATTTTCATAAACTATTTCTACTGGAATTTGACCTTTATCTACAAACCTTGTATATGATTTTTGAAAAACTAGATTTGCTATGCCTGTTGGACCATTTCTATTCTTACCAACTATTATCTCTGCATCTTCTTCAGGCTTTTCAAAAAAGTTACTTTTATACTCTTTGCCTTCAGCTTTTGCTTTTTTCTCTTTCTCTTTTTCTTCTCTTATTTTATAAACATCATCACGATAAACAAACATAATAATATCTGCATCTTGCTCGATAGCCCCAGACTCTCTAATATCACTTAGCATCGGTCGTTTATCATTTCTACTTTCTAAGCCTCTATTTAACTGCGAAAGAGCAATGATAGGGATATTTAGCTCTCTTGCAAGTAGTTTTAAACCTCTACTGATTTCACTTACTTCAAGATGTCTATCTTTTCCACCTGTACCACTCATAAGTTGAAGATAATCGATAATAGCCATAGAGATTTCTGGGTGCTGGGATTTTAGTTTTCTTAATTTACTTCTTAGTTGGTTTATATTTATAAGTCCATCATCATCTACAAATAACTTAGTTTTTGACATTTCATCAGTAGCACTAGTTAAGTTTGTCCACTGTTCATCACTCATATTTCCTACTTTTAGGTTTTGCAACGGGATAGAAGTTTTAGCACTAAGCATCCTTATCATAAGCTCTTCGGCTGGCATTTCAAGAGAAAAGATAGCTACTCCATCTCCATCATCTATCGCCTTTTGAGCTAGATTTAAAGTAAAAGCAGTCTTACCCATAGCTGGTCGAGCTGCGATGATAATAAGTTGCCCAGGAGTAAATCCACTTGTTAAGTGATTTAACTCACGAAACCCTGTATCAACTCCGATAACTCCTGTATTGCCTTTTTTCTTCATTTCTAAGATATGAGCTATCGTTGCTTCGGTCATCTCTGGAGCATCACGAAACTCTTTGGTTGTAGCATCTAAACTTATCTCATAAAGCTTTTTTTGAACTATATCAAGAACATCATCACTAGGTAAATCCTGTTCTATTGCAACATCTTTTATCTCTGTTGTTAACTTGATAAGTTCTCTTTTTATCGCTTTTTCTTTTACTTCTTCTACATAGGCACTTAGGTTTGATAGTGGAGCAGTTGAGAGGATATCTAAAAAACTCTCCTCGTTAAATCTCTTCTTTTTCTCTAACTCTTTTTTTAAAAACTCTTCATCAATAGGTTTATCAGCCTTTTCAAGCTCTATCATAGTTTCAAATATAACTTTATGGTCAGGTAGGTAAAAATCCTCTGGTTTTAAAGCTCCTAAAACATCTTCAAATATGGATGGTTCAAAGATGATGCTACTTAGGATTGCTCTTTCTATGTTTGTGTTGTGTAGTTGGGATTGGGTCATAGAAACTC
>JALUNR010000038.1 GCA_027055005.1 Campylobacterales bacterium | reverse complement strand
AATAGTATTGTATATTAGTTTTATGACAATATTTGTCGTTTATTGATTAGTACTTTTTGATAATCTCTCTAATTGTTTTGTCTAACTCTTTGGGAGATACTACCTTTAAATCGGGTAGCCAAGTCTTTATAAGTGGTATTATTTCCATATCTTGGTTGATTTTGTATGAAAGAGTAAGTGAAGTTTGAGTCTCATCTAGTATTTTTTGAGATGGTAAATACTTTTTGATTTTAAAATATCTTTTGATATTGCTATTTGCTTCTAAAATCACTTCATATTTTGGTTTTTGATAATCTTCAAAGAGTGAATGCATATTTTTTATAAACTCTTCTACTTGAATATCACTTTTAAAAGTTTTTGTGTCTATTTTTATATCTTTAATAAAATTTATGCGAAATCTTTTGAAGCCATTGTTGTATTTGTAGTTTTTAGTCATAGCTACTAAATACCAATTATTTTTGGCATAGACAATCTTATATGGTTTTATATCTTTTAGCTCTCTTTCTTCTCTCTCATGATATACAATATCACAATATCTTTTGAAATATATAGCAAACTTTATATCCTTTATCAACTTTTGGTTTGTATTTAACTCTTCGAGTGGGTTTTCAAAAAAACAGTAGAGTTGCCTAGTTTCATCTTGATATTTTTTTAAAAGATTGTTGAAATCTTTGTTTTTTACAGATATTTTGTTTTTCTCTATCAAAGAAATAATTTTAAAAAAACTAACAAATTCCATATCATCTATATCAAACTCTAACTTTTCAAGAGAATAACACCCTTTAGAAGTAGATATAGGATGAAAAACTTTTTTGATTACAGCTATATCTCTTTGGATTGTTCTTTTTTCAACTTCAAAGATTAGGGATAACTCTTGGATACAATATGCTCTTTTTTGAAGTAGTTTTACTATTTCTAAAACTCTTCTTCGTGGTTCAATCATGATAACTGAATCTTTCCCATACCAAAACTTGTTTGTTTTCCTATCCCTAAAATCTCTCCAATCTCAAGAAAATATAGACTTTTTTCGTCTATATTTTCATATACTATCTCACCTATAATACCACCTATTTGGAGTGTAGTTTTTTGACGGTTTGACCTTCTAGTTTGGTCTAAAAATCTTATATCTGAGCTTATAGTAGTATAATTTGGAGTGTAGTTTAACTTACTTCTTGGAAGATTTTTTAACTCCCTAATCTTGTTGTATATGGAGCTTATTAGGATTTCTAAAGGTGGAGTTTGTGTCAAAAGTTTGTTTTTGTATTTTATCCTAAGTGGTGTAAGCAGGCTGAGAGTGATTGCTTTTTTTGGTTGAAAAGTGTTTTGAAATTCTTGCGGTGTGATATCACTGAGATTAAAATTACCATTTTCATATACAATTTTGTTATTTACTTTTATATTTTTTATCTCTTGTTTTATCCTATCGACTCCCAAACCTGTTTCAGTTAGCATTTTGTGTAAAGCACTAAGGATATAGGGAAGTTTGTCTGTGGCATTATCAAAAAGATAAAGGGAAAAATCATAACTATTTTGATTTAGTATAAAATCAAAGCGATATTTATGGACTTGGTTTTTTTGCTCAAAAAAGCTAAAATAGATACAGTTATCTTTTGCAAAACATACCTCACACTTATATGACGGATTGATACATACAACTTTTTTGAGACTATACCCAAAAACTCCTCTAAGAGTAGAACCAATAAATGGCAAAACTTTGATAGCACTTGGTTCTAATTTAACATCTATCTTTGTATATTTTATCATTTTATCAACCTAAAAGTATTTACATAAGTATTTGATAAGAGGTTGTGTAGCATAATAACTTTCCTTTAAATCTTTATATTTTTTAGTATATCATCTTTAAAAATAGTTTCTATTTTAAAAGCAATACCATTGATTATTTGTTTGATATCTTTAAAATTTTTTTCATAATTTATATGAGCTAAATCATTTCTAAGATCTCTTATTTCTTTGTAAATGGTTGAGATTCTATTAAAATTTGTTCTGTTTTTTTTATATAAATTTTTATATTTTTTTTGGATTTGATTTTCTTTATAGTTTCTTTTGAAGTTTGTTATAGTATCCATAACACTTGTATTGAGTTCATAACTTTTTTTGATATTTATCTCTTTTAGATGCTTTTTAAAGTTATAAGAACAATACTCTCTGATAGCTTCAAAAAGATATGCTAAAGCTACTACCAAATAATTTTTTTCTAATGTTATCTTACTAAGAGTTAAGTATTTTTGATAGATTTTTATATCTTTACTTGTAAGTTCATCAAATAAAGATAATTTATCTTTTATATTTTCAAAAAGTTTAAAAAGATGTTTTAAATCATTATTTTTTAAAAGCTTATCAAGTTCATTTTTTAAAAGAGTATAGTTTTTTTCTACTCCTTTTAGATCATTTGATAAAAGTGATTTACTAAAATTTTCAAAGACTATTACATTAAAAAGTTTTATATTTTTTATAGGGATAAAATTTAAAGTTCTTATAAAACCGGTAAGGATAAGAGAAACTTGAGTTATCTCTATGTATTCATCAAGATAGATGTATTTGTACTTTTTGTTTCGTTCTTCTTCTTTTGCAAATATAATTTTTAAAGTTTTTTTATGCAAAAATTGTGATAGAGTAGAAGCAAATATAGCCATAATAGGTTGATGTCTAAATCCATGAGTAATATCTAAGATGATATCTTTATGCTTTCCTAATATATCAAAAATTTTTTCAAAAATCTCATCAAGGTCATTTTCACTAACCTCTTTAAACTCAACATCTTTATCTTTTAGGCTATCTTTTAATAAAACCTTTTGAAAATCTATAGCACATGGAGTTCCTATAAATATAAATTTTTTATCATAGTTTTCTAACAAAAATTCAGTTGAGTTTTTATACTCCTTGCATTCTTTATCAAACAAAGACAAATCATACAAAGCAGGAGGAAACTCCTCTTTAGGTAAGCAAGTATCCAAATCTATTTTTGCTCCAGAAGTTCCTAAGATTGCTACTATTGTTTTCATTATTTCACTTCTTTTAGCATTTTTATAACTTCTTGAGTTCTTTTAAAGTTTTTGTCTTTTTCTGGCTTTTTAGCTTTTGTTGTCTCTTTCCACTCTTTTTGTTTTATCATCAATTCTTTTAAAAGCTTTAATGCTTCAAATTTATATTCATCAAGCTTTCTATCTTTTATACTGTTAAAGAGTACAGTATTTTTAGGCATATTTGGATTCTCTTGTATAAATTCTTCAATCTTTCTCTCAAGAGGAGACATCGATGCAAGTTTTGCTTCTTCCTTAGCCTTTTTTTCTAAAGCTTTTCTCTTCTCTTCTTCTAGTTCTCTTTGTTTTTCTAATGCTTTTTGTCTTGCTTTTTGTTCAAGTAGTTTGATTCCTTTGATGATATTTTCTTGTCTTTTTTCTTTTGTTTTATAGTATTCTTGTTCTTGAGTTTTTATCTTACTTAAACAGTTTTTATAACTATCCTCATCTATAAGTTCTAGTTTAACCCATCCAAACATCACATCTTTGAGTTTATCTGAATTATATATAGAATAAGTAGCTAAAGGTTTTCCAAATCTATTTCTGAGATTTTTCCCATTATCAACCATATATTCCATACCTACATATTTGCCAATCCTTGCTATAAAGCTTTTTTCATCTTCTTTATAGATACTATTTGCTCTATTGTCATGATATTTTTTCATAAATTTTTGTATCTCTTCAAAACTATATTTAGTTTTTATTGTTAATACAAAAGTAGAGTGTGGTTTTATGACTTCTAGCATTTGTGGTATTTTGTTGCCGTTATTTTTTACTCTATGTTTTCGATAACTAAAACCAATCTCAACATCACCATTAACAAGTAAAGCATCAGAAATGATAAGTTGTTGCCTCTCTTCATTTGATGCTACTTCTGGTTTAGCATAGATTT
>JALUNR010000037.1 GCA_027055005.1 Campylobacterales bacterium | reverse complement strand
AGTGAGTATCAAGTAGAAACTCTTCATGATGAGATAAAAAAAGTAGTAGAGAAAAATGAGAGAGTTTTAGTAACAGTTCTGACCAAAAAGATGGCTGAAGAGCTTACAAAGTACTACCTTAGTTTAGGTATAAAAGTAAAGTATATGCACTCTGATATAGATACCATAGAAAGAAACCAAATCATAAGAGGTCTTAGAATGGGCGAGTTTGATGTTTTGGTAGGGATAAATTTGCTTAGAGAAGGACTGGATTTACCAGAAGTTAGTTTAGTAGCGATACTTGATGCAGATAAAGAAGGATTTCTAAGAAGTGAAACAGCACTTATCCAAACAATGGGAAGAGCTGCAAGAAATATAAATGGAAGAGTTTTAATGTTTGCAAAAAAGATAACAAACTCTATGCAAAAAGCGATAGATATAACAACTTACAGAAGAAAAAAACAAGAAGAGTTCAACCAAAAGCATAACATCACTCCCAAAAGTACAAAAAGAGACCTTGATGAAAACTTACGATTAGAAGATTATGCAGAAGTAGGAAACAAAAAACTAAAAGATAAAATCCCGCCAAAAGAGAAACAAAAGATAATCCAAGGTTTAAAAGCAAAGATGCTAGAAGCTGCCAAAAAACTAGAGTTTGAAGTAGCTGCAAAACTAAGAGATGAGATAGAAAAGATTAAAAAATTATAAAACTTATGATATAATATTATTTACTTAATAAAACAAAAGGAAAAAGTATTTATGGGGGATATTGATTTAAACAATCCAGTTTTATATACAAATAGGGAACTTAGTTGGTTAAGGTTTAACTCTCGTGTACTTTTTCAATCAGAGATAAAAACAAGACCACTTCTTGAGAGATTGAAATTTATAGCTATTTACTATACAAATCTTGATGAATTCTATATGATAAGAGTTGCTGGACTTAGACAACTTTATAGTGCAAGGATAACTTCTTCTGGAAGTGATGAAATGCTTCCTGTTGATCAGTTAGAATCAATATCAAGTTATCTCCATAATGAGCAAAAACTTTTAGAAAAAAATTATATGGAGATAATAGAAAATTTAAAAAATGAAAATCTTTTTATTACAAGATATAGACATCTTAGTGATGAGCAAAAACAAAAAGCAGATAAATTTTTTCATGAACAAATATTTCCTGTAATAATTCCCATCGCAGTCGATGCAACTCATCCTTTCCCACCTCTAAATAATCTTAGTTTATCACTTGCTGTTAAGTTGAGTGATGAAGAAAATAAAGATGATGTTAAATTTGCAATGATAAGAATACCTAGAATTCTTCCAAGATTTATAGAAATAGATGAAAATACTTACATAAACATAGAATCTTTAGTAAGGGTACATGCTCAAAATATTTTTCCTGGATATAAAGTTGAATCAACTACATATTTTAGAGTTACTAGAAATGCTGATATTGAGATAGAAGAAGATGAAGCTGATGACTTTATGGAAATACTTGAACAAGGGCTTAAACTTAGAAGAAAGGGTGCATTTGTTCGTTTAGAGATAGAAAGAGATGCAGATGGTGAACTTTTAGAGTTTTTAAATAAATACTTAAAAATCAATAAAAGAGATATCTATGAATATGCAACTCCATTAAATCTTGGAGCATTATGGGATATAGTAGGAAATAAAAATTTTTCACATCTTCTTTTACCTGTGCATCGTCCTAAAAGTTTACCTCCTTTTGATAGTGGTGAGTCTATATTTGATATATTAGATCGTCAAGATGTTTTAACTATGCAACCTTATGAAAGTTTTGAACCTGTAATAAGATTTATACAAGATGCAGCAAATGATTCACAAGTTTTGTCTATAAGAATAACACTTTATAGGGTTGGTAAAAACTCTCCAATAGTAAAAGCACTTATGGATGCTGCTAACAATGGAAAACAAGTAACTGCAGTAGTAGAACTAAAAGCTAGATTTGATGAAGAAAACAACCTTATTTGGGCAAGAGCTTTAGAAGATGTAGGAGCTCATGTTATATATGGAATTCCCGGATTTAAAGTTCATGCTAAAGTAGCACAGATTATAAGACAAAATGGAAGTAAGTTAAAAACATATTTGCATTTTTCAACAGGAAATTATAATGAACAAACAGCAAAACTTTATACTGATATAAGTTATTTTACTTCAAGAGAAGAATTTACAGATGACTCTATTGCTTTTTTTCATATTTTAACTGGTTTTTCAAAAAAACAAAAACTAAAAAATCTGATTATGAGCCCAACACAAATGAAAAGTACACTTTTAAATCTAATAAAACAAGAAAAACAAAAAGGTAAAGATGGAAAGATTATAGCTAAAATGAATTCTTTGGTAGATAGTGATGTTATAAAAGCATTATATAAAGCTTCAACCGCAGGAGTTGAAATAGAATTAGTTGTAAGAGGTATATGCTGTCTAAAACCAGGTATAAAAGGAGTTAGTGAAAATATAAGAGTAACTTCTATCATAGGAAAATATCTTGAACATGCACGAATTTTTTACTTCAAAAACTCAAATCCAAAAGTCTTTATATCAAGTGCGGATTGGATGCCTAGAAACTTAGAAAAAAGATATGAACTTATGGTTCCAATTTTTGAAAAAGCACTATCATATAAGTTGTATGACTTATTAAATCTACAAATAAATGATAATACTCTTTCTTGGCAATTAGATAGTAGTGGTAGATACGAAAAAATTTCTCCAAAAGAGGATGAAAAACCTATAAACTCTCAAGAATTTTTAGAAAACTATGTTAATAAAATCTACAAACAAAGCAAAAAAAATCGTTCAACGACAAAGAAAAAGATATTTAAGTAAACTTTTGTGATATAATATGTAAATAGTAGAAGGGGTGAGAAATGGATTATCAAATCATAGTTTATGTAATTGGTGGAGTTGCCGTTGGTTGGATTTTGAGTTATTTAAAGTCACTGTTAGCTATAAGAAAGTACAAAAAAGAGATAAAAGATTTGACTGAACATCTAAATAGACAGATGAAGATAACAGGTGAGGGAAGTAAATCTTTAGAAAAAGAGTTAGAAAAATTAAGAAAAGAAAATGAAAACCTAAGGGTTTCCGTAAAAACCTTAGGTCAAAAACCAGGACGAGCAGAGATTAGGCTTTTAAATATATACGATAGTGCATTAAGAAAAGTAAATGCTAGAGTTCCAGGATTTTCATCAGGCTGGGAGAGTGCTTTAAACGAAGCTCAAAGAGAGTATGAAGAAAGCGAAAAAGGTTTAGGTGCGATAGTTAGAAAAGTTTTAGGACCTAGTATAACTCAATCAGTTTCAAAAGATATAGAGGTTAAAAATGATACAAAATTATAAAGAATATACCCCAAGCATAGGAAAAAATACTTGGGTGGCAAATAGTGCTGATGTTATTGGAGATGTAGAGATAGGAGAAGATTGTTCTATCTGGTTTGGCACGGTTATAAGAGGAGATGTTCACTTTATCAAGATAGGTGATAGAGTTAGTGTTCAAGATTTGTCTATGATTCATGTAACTCACTATAAAAAAGAGAGAAAAATAGGCGATGGAACTCCTACAATAGTAGGAAATGATGTAACTATAGGACATCGAGTAATGCTTCACGGATGTATCATAGAAGATGCATGTCTTATAGGCATGAGTGCAACTATACTAGATGGTGCAGTGATAGGAAAAGAAAGCATTGTCGGAGCTGGAAGCTTAGTAACAAAAAACAAAAAGTTTCCACCAAGAAGCCTTATCATGGGAAGTCCAGCAAAAGTAGTAAGAGAGCTAACAGATGATGAGGTAAAAGAACTTTATGCATCAGCTAGCAGATATGTGGAGTTTAAAAACGGATATATGTAGTGAAGTTTTATGACTTATGATTATTTATCCTTTTTAAAGAAAAACAACCTTACCATCAAACTTTTAAACAGCGATAATTTTGCCAT
>JALUNR010000036.1 GCA_027055005.1 Campylobacterales bacterium | reverse complement strand
ATAACGGGTGGGGCAGGGTTTATTGGAAGTAATCTAGCTTTTTATTTTCAAAACAATCACCCCGATACAAAAGTTGTTGTGGTTGATAAGTTTAGAAGTGGTGAGGTTTTTAGTAATAATAACTTAAAGAGTTTTGGACATTTTAAAAATCTTATCGGTTTTAGTGGTGAAGTTATTAGCGGAGATATAAATGATGAAGATTTGATAAAAAATCTAAAAGAAAATTATAGATTTGATTATATTTTTCATGAAGCTGCCATATCTGACACTACAGTTTTAGAGCAAGATTTGATGATAAAAACAAATGTAAATGCTTATAAAGATTTGCTTGATATTGCTGTTTTGCATAAATCAAATATGATATATGCTTCAAGTGCAGCTACTTATGGGGACAGTGATATCTTTAAAATAGGATATGAAAGTCCAAATAATGTTTACGGATTTAGTAAAGTCATGATGGATAATATAACTGATGAGTATTTACAAAATGGTGTAGATATAGATATAGTTGGGCTTAGATACTTTAATGTATATGGCGAGAGAGAGTTTTTTAAAAATAAAACTGCTTCAACAGTTGTACAGTTTGGGCATCAACTTTTGAAGGGAGATAAAATAAAGCTTTTTGAAGGAAGTGATAAAATACTTAGAGACTTTATTTATATAGAAGATGTAATACAAGCAAATATAAAAGCTATGAAACCTAAAAAAAGTGGTATTTACAATGTAGGAACAGGAAAGGCTAGAAGTTTTCAAGATATAGCTGATATTGTATCAAGTGAGCTTGAGATAAAAAGAGATTATGAGTATATAAAAAACCCATATATCGGACAATACCAGTTTTTTACTCAAGCTGATGTGAGTAGTACAAAAGAGTTTTTGGAATATGAATCAAAGTATGAGTTAGAAGATGGTATAAAATCATATATACCAGAGATAAAAAGACTTTTTGAAAAAGAGGTTAAAAAGTGAGTAAAAAACCAAATATTTTAGTGATAGGTGATCTTATGGTAGATCACTATCTTTATGGAACCGTAGATAGGATTTCTCCAGAAGCTCCCGTTCAAGTTGTAGATGTAAAAAGAGAAGAGATTTTGATGGGTGGGGCTGGAAATGTTATAAACAATCTTCTCTCACTTGGAGCAAAAGTTGGTGTTTGCTCCGTTATAGGAGATGATGAAGGTGGAGAATTTTTGCATGAAAGGCTTGGTCAAAAGGGAGTTGTAAAAGAGGGACTTGTTACTCAAAAGAAAAGAAAAACTTCTCATAAAAGCAGACTAATTGCATCACATCAACAAATCGTTAGGATAGATAAAGAGGACAAGGATAATATATCAAAAGGGAGTAGCGATACTATACTTTTAAGAGCAAAGATAGTTATGCCTTTTTATGATGCAGTGGTGCTTAGTGATTATGGAAAAGGTGTTTTAACTACTAGATTAACTCAAGATATTATCAACTTAGCAAAATCACAAAACAAACTTGTTTTAGTAGATCCAAAAGGAAGTGATTATAGCAAGTATAAGGGGGCGACTATCCTTACTCCAAATAAAAAAGAAGCGATAGAATCAACAGGGATAGAGATAAAAGATGATGAAAGTTTAACAGAGGCTTTGAAAAAGTTAAAAGATGAGATTGATTTAGATTATTCGGTTATAACTTTATCAGAAGAGGGTATAGCTATATTAGATAAAGATGTTCATAAACTTCCAACAGTTGCGAAAGATGTTTTTGATGTAACTGGTGCTGGAGATACTGTGATCTCGGCTATAACTATATCTTTAGTTGAGGGTAAAAGCATAAAAGAGGCAGTTGAGTTTGCAAACAAAGCAGCAGCTGTTGCAGTTAGTCATGTAGGGTGTTATGCAGTTAAAAAAGAGGATATAGATAGTTTAGATAAAGATAGTGGGGTTGTAAGTTTAGATAAGCTTTTGGAACTCTTACCAAAAAATAAAAAAATAGTTTTTACAAATGGATGTTTTGACATACTTCATGCAGGTCATGTGAAGTATATAAAAGAAGCAAAAAGTTTTGGAGATATTTTAATAGTTGGACTAAATGCAGATGAGAGTGTAAAAAGACTAAAAGGGAAAAATCGCCCTATAAATAGTAGTGATGATAGAGCTACTGTTTTATCAGCTCTTGAAGCAGTTGATTTTGTAGTTGAGTTTAGTGAAGATACTCCATATGAACTTATTAAAGCGATAAAGCCTGATGTTTTAGTAAAAGGTGGAGATTATAAGGGTAAAGAGGTAGTTGGTAGTGATATAGCTAAAGAGACAAGATTAGTACAGTTTGTAGATGGAAAAAGTACTACAAATATAATAAAAAGGTGTATTTCATGATGGGCATGATAAATAGTGAGTTGCTATCTCATAAAGAGACGATAGAAAAGACGATAGATGAGCTTCAAAACTTTATTTATACTGCTTGTGTAATAGTAAGTGAAGCTATAGTAGATGGGAAAAAGTTACTGATATTTGGAAATGGTGGAAGTGCTGCTGATGCTCAACATATAGCAGCGGAGCTTACTGGTAGATATAAGAGTGAAAGAAGAGGACTTCCTGCTATTGCTTTGACAACTGATACCTCTGCTTTAACTGCTATTGGAAATGATTATGGATATAAAGAGGTTTTTAAAAGACAAGTTGAAGCTTTGGCAAATAAGGGTGATGTAGTTATCGGTATAAGCACAAGTGGAAATAGTAAAAATGTCATAAAAGCTTTAAAAAAAGCAAAAAAAATGGATTGTAAAACTATAGGTTTTAGTGGAAAAGATGGTGGAAAGATGAATGAAGTTTGCGATATAAATATAATAGTTCCTTCAAATGATACTCCAAGAATCCAAGAGATTCATATTTTGATAGGGCATATTATTTGTCAAGCAGTTGATAATGAGTGGGAGATACAAAAAGGAAAAAATAATGATTAAAAAGTGTTTATTCCCAGCAGCTGGATATGGGACTAGGTTTTTACCTGCAACTAAGGCTATTCCTAAAGAGATGTTACCTATAGTAAATAAACCTCTTTTACAATATGGTGTAGAAGAGGCTTTAAGTGCTGGTATGAATACCATGGCAATAGTAACAGGAAGAGGTAAAAGAGCTATTGAAGATCATTTTGATAAAAGTTATGAGTTAGAGCATCAGCTAAAAAAATCAGGTAAAGAGTTTTTTTTAACTGAAATTAGAGATATTATAAAAAGTTGTACTTTTTCTTATACTAGGCAAAAAGAGATGTTAGGATTGGGACATGCAATACTTACGGGAAGTACTTTGGTAGGTGACGAGCCTTTTGCTGTTTTGCTAGCTGATGATTTATGTGATAGTGATGAAAAATCTGTTTTATCTCAAATGGTTGAAATTTTTAACAAATATAATGATTGTTGTATTGTTGCTATTGAAGAAGTTAGAAAAGAAGATACAAATAAATATGGTGTAATATCTGGAGAGGAAATAGAAGATGATGTATATAGAGTATTTGATATGGTAGAAAAACCTGATCCTAAAGATGCACCATCAAATCTAGCTATTATTGGACGATATATTTTGATTCCTGAAATATTTGATGTTTTGAAAAAGACTAAAGCAGGAAAAGGTGGAGAAATACAAATAACTGATGCACTTTTGAGCTTATCAAAAAATGGAAAAGTAATAGCTTATAAATTTAAGGGAAAAAGATTTGATTGCGGAAGTGTGGATGGGTTTGTTGAAGCTACAAATTATTTTTATAAAAGAGGCTAGATTGCCTCTTTAGGATTTAGATCACTTAGATGAACCCATTTTAGTTTTGCTCCTCCAACTAAGTGGAAATGTAGATGCATAACTTCTTGTCCACCATTTTGTCCTATATTTGTTAGAAGTCTATATCCATCTTTGTCAAGTTCTATCTTCTTAGCTACTTCTTGTATAAAATTAGTCATTTTTGCCATTAATTCAGGCTTAATTTCTTGAAAGTTTTTTACATG
>JALUNR010000035.1 GCA_027055005.1 Campylobacterales bacterium | reverse complement strand
TTAGGTAGTATCAGAGTACAAGCAGAAGCCTTGGATGGAGTAAATAAAAAAGCATATGGAAACAATCCATCTAACATAGGTCGTCCTGATGACAGAGTGCTTTTAAATAGATTGAGCTTGGGGTTTAAGTATAGACAAAGTCCAAATATAGTTTATACACTGCTTGGTTACTTTGCAAATACATATGGTTTGTCATTGGATTACAATAACTTTAAAAAACAAAGTGGCGATAAATCGTATTGGATGGATTCGTTTGAGGATTTTGATTTTGCCGCTTTAAATGTAAATATAAAAAATATAGCAAATATAAACAACCTCTCTTTAGAACTTGGTCGAGATTCAAACGGGTATGGAGACAAGAGAGTTTTAGGACCTGGAAATTGGTCAAATGCTCACGGATGGCTTTGGGATTTGGCAAAATTTTTATATAAATTTAATGGCAACTTTATAGATGTTTTTTATGGACAGACAAAAGATAAAGATAAAAAAAGAGTCTCTCTTTTTAGAAAGCAAGTTTATGAAGGTGGCGGTTTTTACTCACACTTTAAAACAGATAAGAAAGGTGCGATAGAGCCTTTTTTGATATATAAAAAAGGCTTATACAACGGTATCGGAAATGGGAACAATACGCAAGAGAGTTATACTTTTGGAATAAGAGTGTTTGATAAAGAGTATAAAAACTATTGTTATGATTTTACTTATGCCAAATCTACTGGCAGTATCAAACACAAAGATTATGATGCTTATGCTTATGTAGCAAAAGTAGGTTATCAGTTTCATAAACTAAACTTACAACCAAAAGTTGTTGTGGGACAAATCTTTGCAAGTGGTGATGATAATCCTCATGACAATACAGTTAAAACTTTTAGAACTCCTTTTGGAGGAACAGATGGTTCCCTATATGGCAGAATGGATATCATGAAATGGAGTAATTTGATAGAAAATGTTGTTGAACTTCATCTCTTTCCAAAGCAAAATACACACATCAAACTCTCTTATCATAACTTCAAACTTGCAAACTCAAACGATATGTGGAGCTACTATAAAAAGTACAATAAAGCAGGAAATCATTATGATGATTTAGGCAATGAATATGATATAGAATACAAATACAAGTATAGTAAAAAACTCAAATTGCAAGCAATATATGCTTATTTTGATGCTGGTGATTTTGTTAAGTATAATGTTGATAACAACAATGCTCAAAAAATCTTTTTACAACTAAGATACCTTTTTGGAAAGTGAAATTTTTAAGCATTTAACTATACATTTTTGAGAAAAAGGAGTATAATTTATAGTAGGTTCTATTTTAATAAGGAATGAAAATTGAAAAAATGGGAAAGATTTAATTTTAGTTTAGCTTCAGTTTATATATTTGCTTATATCATTTTTTTATTTATCTCTTCTGAAATAATGGTGTTGTTAGAGCCTAAAAATTATAAAAGTTTTCTTGATGGGCTTTGGTGGTCTATCGTAACTGCTACAACTGTTGGCTATGGAGATATGGTACCTCATAGTGAAACTGGAAAATTTTTGGCAGTTATTATCATAGTAGGTGGTGTTATAGCTGTTGCAGTTTTTACGGCAACTGTTACAACAAGATTGGTAGAAAAAAAGATTTTTTCCAAAAAAGGATATACGATGCTTGATAGTTTAGAAAATCATTTGGTTATTTGCGGGTTTAAAACACCGAGAAAAGAGGTTTTGGATAACTTTAAAAAACACTATCAAAACAATATAGTAGTTATATATCCAGATCTTACACCCGAACTAGAAAATTTACTTAAAGAACATGATTTGAAATTTGCTCAGGGTGAATATAATGATGAAGCAGTTTTGAAAAATGCAAAGATTGAAAAAGCAGATAAAGTCATGATACTAAATATGTATGATGATTATGCCGATACAAAAGTTCTTGAAACAGTTATTATGATACGATCACTAAATCCAAATGTATATATAATCGCAGAAATCAACGACCCTAAATATGAAAATTATCTTATAAAAAGTAAATGTAATGAGATTATAATGAGTGAAGAATACAACAGGTTTTTACTATATAAGTCCATAACTGAACCTGGTATGTCAAAAGTTGTTAGGAATCTTTTAAAAACTCAAAATTTTCATATAAAAACAAGTCATGATTTTGTTGGTAAAAGTTACAAAGATGCTTTTGAACAAAGCTTAAATCAAGGTGAAATATTACTTGGAATTATAGAAAACTATATAAGTGAATCTGAACTAAAAAAGATAGTTTTAAAAAAATTGCGTTTTGGTGGTGAAGTTAAAAAGTATGAAAACTTGTTACATAAAATCAAAAATCAAGAGGTAGAAATGGAAGTTAGAATAAATCCTGAAGACAACTTTATAATACCTGAATTTTCAGCTATTATTTTAATGGAGCGAAAAAATGGATAGAGAGATATTTAACGGATTAAATGAAGATGAAAAAAACAGTTTTTTTAATATCTTCAAACAAAAGAAAATAAAAAAAGATGAGATTATCAAAAGCGAAGAGCAAATACTTGAAAAAGCATTTTTTCTTAGTGAAGGGGTGTTAGATATACAGAAAAAATCTTCCGATGAAGATATGCAAGTAAATAATATCAAAGCCGAAGAAGATGTGTTTTTTTCACTAACTTGTATGCTTGATGGTGGAAAGAGTTTAACTACTGTAATAGCAAAAGAAGACTCTACTATCTTGGAAATCACAAAAAAAGAGTTTTTTAACTTTTGCAAAACAAATCCAGAAATAGGGTTGAAAATTTTACAAAATATTACACTGATGCTTTGTAAAATCATAAGAAAAAACGATGACAAAATATCTGAAATGTATAAAACTTTAGAAGAGGTACTGTAATGAATACAAAAATCGAACTTATAAAAGAGATTTATCAGTTAAAAGATGATGATTTAGAAAAAAGAAAAGAGGCTTTGGAAAAGATAAAACCATATGCAAATGATATTATGGATAAATTTTATGAAAAATTGCTTTCAAAAGATATTTTTGCTTCATTTATTCCGATAGATAGGATACCAGAACTCAAAGAAAAACAGATAAAGTTTGTAGTGGCACTTTTATCTGAGCCATTTGATGAAAAACTTTATAATAAAATCGCAAAAGTAGCAGTTGTACATTATCATATCAAATTAGATCCTATTTATATGTCTTATGGTTATCATTTGTTATCTGAACTAATCCTTGAGCTTTCAAAAAAGGATATATCACTTTTGCCATATATTAAACTGATTGTAAAATATCTTAAAATTACAGATGCTGTTATGAGTGAAGAGTACTTTGCACAAAAAAGGCTTTCTGAATCTCCATATCGAGCAAACAATCTTTTTATAGCTATAAATGAACTTCATATGGCATTTATGAGATATAAAAAAGCTATAAAGAACTATACAATAGATGAAAAATATAAAATAGAGTTTGAAAATAGCTTGGATGGATTGAAAGAGTATAGAGAAATACTGCTTGAAGCTGGACTTGATATATCAGTGATAAAGCATTTTGCAACTGAGTTTTTTAACAATCATGATATAAAAAGTTATGAAACTTTAAAAAATGCTATACAAACTCCACTCAACAATCTTTCTGTAACTTCATATCTTACACTTGATAGTTCTTTATCATCTATTAGAGCAATGACAGATATAATCCATCAAAGAATAGTAACAAATGATAAAAATCTAAATCTTGAAAAAGTTAAACAAAATATTTTTGATATTATGGGGCAAAATTTTGGATGGGCTATTGAAAAAATCGAGTTTTTAGACTATGAACCAAATAATAGTTATGAAATTATCAAACATTTGATTTTTGAAGATAAGATATTTTTCCTTTGTATAGATATAAAAAATGTAGCAAATAAACTTTATATTACAGAATCTGTTGATTTGCTAAATGAAGCGATAAAAATCACTTTATATATCATAAGTAGGCAAAAATAAACATCTTTAGCTATAAT
>JALUNR010000034.1 GCA_027055005.1 Campylobacterales bacterium | reverse complement strand
TTATGGATTTAAAAATGTTTATAAACTTGGAGATTTTGGGGGACTTGGTGGAAAGGATGTCCCTGATCCATACTATTATGTTGGATTTAAAGGTTTTGAGTTAGTTTATGAGATGATTCAAAAAGGAGTTCGGGGACTTATCAATGACATACTAGATGGAAAAAATATCTAGGATCTTGAAATCTAGAAGGTATTTTAACACTTGCTGTAAAACTTTTTGTAAGTCTAGGTTTTAAATTTTCAATAGCTCTTACTGTTGTATTTATATAATTTTTTTTATAACTATTTGATTTAAACATATCACTTACTGACGATGTTTTATATTGAAAAATTTTATTTTTATTTCTTTTTACTTTATTTACTATTTTTATATCTAGTGTGCAGTAAGAGATTTTAAACTTCCCATTATTTTTGATATTACCTCTTATAATAACAGCTTCATGATTATAATCTCTACTTGTAGTATAACTAACCAATTTCCCCTTTTTAGTATATTTATCTAAAATAAGTAAAGAAACGATTAATCCAATAAATGCTACAACAAATGAAACTATGGTAAGTGATAATCTTGTCTTTGGATTTGTTTCTCTTTGAGAAAGTATTGCTAAAAGTCCAAATATAAGAAAAAATATTATTATAAATATATAGTGAACAATAGTTAGATGCATCATTAGTAACACTCTCCTCTCACTTTTACTTCATAAGGACTATTAAACTTAAAATTTTTCATTACTATCCTAAAACTCTCTTTATTTTCTTTTTTTAATTTTTGATTTATAACTATCGACATATTTCGCAAAGGCTTTAAATTATTTAAAATATTTTTATATTTATTTTTATTTTTTTTAACTACCTTTGTAAAAACTCGGCACTTTTTATAGTCTATCTTCCCTTGATTTTGTAATTTACCTTTTATGATAAGCATATTTGCAAAATTTAGTTTTGTAATCTTTTGGTCTAATATCTCCACTTTTCTAACTGTCTTGTCGAAATATAACTTGATAAATATAGGAGAAAAAGTTACTAATACTAGTGAAATTAAAAATAAAGATATAGCAAATTTTGTTCTTTTTTTGATATTTAAAAAAACTATCATCATCATAAAAATAAAAAATACACCTACCCAAGATATAGCAAAATAGTCATATATAGTAAGATGCTGGATATAATCTGTTATTCTTTGTTTTAACTCATTCATATAAAAAACTTAGCACATAATGTACCAAGTTATTTATTTCGAGAGTTTTTTTCCTCTATCCCACTCATACCAAATCTTCTTTTTAACTCATCTTTGATTTGGTCTGGGTGAATATTTTTATCTATAAGTGGTATCAAGCAGTGATAAACCAAATCTGCAGCTTCGTAAACTATCTCTTTTTTATCATCATCTTTTATAGCAAAACAAAACTCTCCAGCCTCTTCTACTATCTTTTTTAGATAGCTATTTTCTCCTTTGTGAAGCAAAGATGCAGTATAAGAAGTTTTTGGATCTGCATTTTTTCTTTCCATTAACTCATGATAGAGTTTATCAAGTACCGAATAGTTTTTAGTAGCTTCCTCTTTTGGCTCACTTACTACTTCATCGCTCTCTAGTTTAGTAAAAAAGCAACTTTTTCTACCAGTATGACAAGCCACACCACCCATTTGCTCTACTTTTATCAAAATCGTATCATTATCACAGTCAATAAATAAATCTTTTACTATTTGATAGTTTCCACTACTTTCACCTTTTTCCCAAATTCTTTGCTTTGTTCTCGAAAAATAGTGAGCTTTTTTAGTCTTTAAAGTAAGCTCTAAAGCTTTTTCATCCATAAAAGCCATCATCAAAACTTCATTTGTTGAGTTTTCTTGGACAATGACTGGCAAAAGTCCATTTACTTTTTGCCAATCTATTTTATCTAAAATATTTTGCATTATCTAGCTACCGTACTTCTTTGTTTACTCTGTGAATCAACCCAAATATTTGGAGTTGACCCCCCTGGAGTTAGAAAGATTTTTGCATCTTTGTTTACTTGTAAAGCTTCATTAAACTTTCCTTGCATTTGTATCTGTTTTAGATTTATGAGCTCTGGAGTCAAACTTTTCGCGATAAGTTCGTTTGCTTTTGCCTGTGCATTTGCTTCTATAGTTATCTTTTGAGCTTCACCCTCAGCTTTTATTTTTTTTGCATCGGCGTCCCCTTGAGCAAGAGCAGCTTTCTTTTCAGCCTCTTTTTTTGCTCTCTCTACTTCATACTGCACTCTTTGTGCTTCTTGCTTTGCAACTTGAACTTTTTCTATCTGATCTTTTATCTTTTGAGGAAGAGAAATCTCTCTTAATTGAACTGCTTCAAGAATAACTGGTTTGGAAGGAAAACTATCAACTTGTTGTCTTATCTTATCCTCTATCTTTTTTGCTATCTCATTTCTTTTTGGAGGTAATTCTTCTGCCTTATAACTTCCTACAACATTTCTAGCAACCTCTCTCACTACTGCATTTATGATTTTTTCTTCCCAACTAAGTCCCCAAGTTGCTATCGTTTTGGGTGCAGATACTGCTTTTAATCTATACTGAACTGTTAAGTCAATAGAAACAGGAAGCCCTCTCGCATCTAAAACTGATATAGCTGGTTTTTCCATAACACCATCATTTGATACAAAATCAGCTCCATCTTTTTCTGCTTTATAGTTTATAATCCTTACTTTTGTATCAACTACTATAATCTTTTGAACACCTGGTATAAAAAAATGAAGTCCTGGATATAGAGGTGTGTTTTCAAACTTACCTGTTGTAACTTTTATCCCCACCTGTCCTGAATTTATAATCTCATAAGGTTTGGCTATCACTAAAAGTATAATAATAGCTATTATCACATATAGCAAAGGTGCTTTTTTATCCATATTATTTATAAAATCTGGTTTTTTGGGCATCCTTGGAGAACCACTACCTCCATTTTTTTTATTAAAATAGTCATTTAAATCTGCTGGCATTTTTTATCCTATGTATGTTAAATATTTTTTATACTTGTCATTTCTTCCAAATACAACATCAAAGTAGGCAGTTTGTAGTTTTTTAGTCATTTCACCTCTTTTACCA
Organism: Campylobacterales bacterium; assembly: GCA_027055005.1. Taxonomy (GTDB): domain Bacteria; phylum Campylobacterota; class Campylobacteria; order Campylobacterales; family QNZT01; genus SZUA-1377. Next base: position 945 of record JALUNR010000034.1, on the reverse strand, counting down.
TTGCCAATCACACGGTTGTCAAGAGAGTTTATAGGTGTAACTTCAGCTGCAGTTCCTGTGAAAAATGCTTCGTCAGCTATATATATCTCATCTCTAGTTATATGTCGTCTTTCAACTTCTATGCCAAAATCTTTAGCTAACTCTAAAACTGTTGCTTGAGTTATAGACTCCAAAGAGTTATCGTTTGGTGGAGAGATAAGCTTTCCATCTCTTACTATAAAGATACACTCTCCACTACCCTCTGCTACAAAACCGTTGTCATCTAGCATAAGAGCTTCTTCATAACCTGCTTCTATCGCTTCATATTTTGCCATTTGTGAGTTTAGGTAATTTGCTACTGCTTTTGCTTTTCCAAAGTTTGATTTTACAGAGTTTCTAACTATTGAAGAAACAGTTACTTTTATACCATTTTCAAGTCCCTCTTCTCCAAGATATGCTCCCCACTCCCAAGCTGCAATAGCTGTGTGAACTGGTGCTTTTACATGATGAAGTCCCATAACTCCATATCCAAGATAGATAAGAGGTCTTATATAAACATTCCCACTAAAATTGTTCTCTTTTAAAAGCTCAACATGAGCCTTTTCCAGCTCTTCTTGGTTAAAGTTTGGCTTTATAGCTGTGATTTTTGCTGAGTTTAGTAGTCTTTTTGTGTGTTCTTCTAGTTTAAAGATAGCCAAACCATCCTCAGTTTGATATGCTCTAGTTCCTTCAAAAACTCCATTTCCATAGTGAAGTGTGTGAGTTAAGATGTGAACATTTGCTTCATCCCAAGGAGTAAGTTTTCCATCCATCCATATGTATTTTGCTTTATTCATTTTAATGCAGTCCTATTAGTTAATATTTTAGTAAGAGATTGTACCTAAAAAAGTATAAATTTTTATTTTGTTGTCTGATTTTATCTGATCTGCAATAGCTTTAACTACTCTTTTCCAACCTATCTTTCCT
>JALUNR010000033.1 GCA_027055005.1 Campylobacterales bacterium | reverse complement strand
TATTACCTTCTATTATCTATTGTCTTTAAGTGCAAAAGTTGTCATAGTCCCAAACCCTAAACCATCACTTTGGAGTTCAATCTCTGCACCCAGAATATGTGCCATTTTACGACTAAGAGAGAGACCAAGACCTGTTCCTTTATGCTTTTTTTGCATAACATTTTCAATCTGAGTAAAGTCATTAAAAAGCCCTTTTAAATCCTCTTTATCTATTCCAACTCCTGTATCTTTTACCGTTACTTTGAGAAACTGTTCATCATTAGATAACTCCAATTTTACACTTCCCTTTTCTGTAAATTTTATAGAGTTAGAGAGAAGATTTAAAATAATCTGCTGAAACATTTTTGGGTCTAAAAGATATTTTGTATCTTTATAATTATCATAGATAAAATCAAATTCTAAATTTTTATCAGAGGCTAAAGGGGAGAGCATATTATAACTACCATTAAGTAGCTCTAAAACATCTACCTCTTGCATCTGTGCTTCCATCTTTCCAGCTTCTATTTTTGCAATATCTAAAATCTCGTTTATCATACTTAAAAGGTATTGTGCTGATGATTCAATATTTCCTACTGTATCAAGTTGGTCTTCACTTAACTCTTCATAGGTTATCATAAATTGAGAAAAACCTATAATAGCATTAAGGGGTGTTCTTAACTCATGTGACATATTAGAGATAAAGGCAGATTTTGCATTTGATGCAGACATCGTTCTTTGAATTAAGCGTATTCTATCAAGTTGAAGCATTATCATTGAAGTTATTGAACTGTAAAAATCTTTCTCATATTTATCTTTAAATCTCTCTATATCCAATGATATTGAACCAAAATAGATAGGTATATCTTTTTCAAAATCTGTAACATAAAGTTCTAAATATTTTCCATTTTGCAATAAATTTTTATCTTCAACAAATGCTAGATTTTCTCTATCGGTTAATTTTTTTATCTCCTGTATAGAGATATTCATACATTCACTTTCAGTTTTTGTTTGGATAATGCCATTAAAAACATCGATAAGTTGTGTAAATCGTTGTAAACGTAATCTATTTTCCTCTTCTAAATCATTTAATGCAGAAGATGTTGTTTCAAGCATTCTATTAAAAGAGTGTGTAAGCGTTGCAATTTCATCTTGAGTAGTTACTTCTAGCTTCGTTGAGTAGTTCTGTGTAGTTATTATATCTTCTGTAATAGCTGTTAAATCTTCGATAGGTTTTATAATATCACGAGAATATTTGAGTGATATATAGATAATTAAGATAATAATTACAACAGACATATAAAGCATAAATTTTATAAAATCATAGACAAACTCTAATGCAACACTTTTATCTACGGCATAGACTATATACCACTCTTTTAAAAGAGGTGCAAGATTTTCATATACAATAACATGTTCATTGTCTATAAAACTATTACTTTTATTTGAAAAATCTATATTTAAAGATAAATCTTTCCCTATTGCTAGATTTTGTTTAGGGTTCATAATATAAGAGTTTACACTATTTTGATGTGTTAAATAACTCTTTAAATTTTCTAAAGAGTATCTTAAAACTAACAATCCTAGCTCTTTATTTTTATCAAATGAAGCGTATATTTTTGAATATATAAATAACTTTTTATCCTCTATTTTTGTACCATATTCTAAAGGAAAATCTTTTATATTATAGGAGCTTTTCACAATTTTTTTATCTGATGATGCAATGATAACAGAAGATGGAGAGAGAATTTGAAAACTAATATCTAAATCTAAATCATTATATTTTTGTATTAAAAGTCGAGAAACTCTTCTATCTATATCATCAGCTAGTAAATCATCCATCAAATCAAGTGAAGCTAAAAATCGAACCTCTTTTGAGAGTGAGTTAAGATGATTTTCCATCAAACTTGCAACAACTTTTGTTCTCTCTAACTGCTCCACAACAATACTATTTACAATTTTTGTCTTTGTTAAAAAAAGTGTATAGATTAAAAGTGTTACAAAGGGTAATAAACCCATTCCGATAAAGATAGTTAAAAGTTTATTTCTTAATGACTTTTTAAAAAAACTAAGCATTATCAACTTTTTTTCGTAACTCTATAAGTTCATCAATATTTTCTAAAAATATATCTACTACTTTAGGGTCAAAATGAGTTCCTGAATCTGCTGTAATAATCTCAATAGTTTTTTCTATACTAAACGCTTTTTTATAGGGTCTTTCACTAAGGAGAGCATCAAAAACATCTGTTACAGAAACTATTGCTCCACTCAATTTTATATCATCACCCTTTAAACCGTTTGGATATCCAGTTCCATTATATTTTTCGTGATGATTGAGTGCTATCTCTGCTGATAAAAGAAGAAGAGGTGTCTGTTTCTTTGAAAGAATTTCATACCCTATCTCTGCATGAGTTTTCATTATATCAAACTCTTCATCATCTAATTTTCCAGGTTTTAAAAGAATATTATCGGGAATACCAACTTTACCTATATCATGCATAGGAGAAGCAAGTCTCATAAGTTCAACTCTCTCTTCACTCCAGCCAAGTTTAGAAGCTATAAATGCCGACATCTCTCCCACTCTTCGAGTGTGTGCTGATGTTTCATTATCTCTATACTCTGCTGTTTTTTCTAAGATACTAAGTATCTCTTTTTCACTATTTTGTACCTCATTAAGTGCCATTTGAAGCTCTTTAGTTTTCTCTTTCACTTCACTTTCTAAGAGTAATTTACGCTCTTTAAGCATATTTTGATAGACACCTATCTTTACACAATTTTGCACTCTTAATCTAAAATCTATAATATCAAAAGGCTTTGTTAAATACTCAATAGCACCAAACTCTAAAGCTTTTGTAATAGCACTTTTATCGGAGAGAGCAGAGATAACAATAATAGGAATATCACAAAACTCTTCACTCTCTTTAATAAGTTTAGTCGCTTCATAACCGTCCATAACAGGCATCATTAAATCCATTAAGATTAAATCTACTTTTGTTGTTTGCAGAACTGTTATCGCCTCTTTTCCATCAACTGCTTCAACAACATCAAAGCCCTCTTTCTTTAAAATTTTTGATGCTACTTTTCTATTCATCAATTCATCATCACATACAAGTACTGTTGCCATCTAATCCCTCCATCTATATATCTCTTTGACACTATCGTCAAGATTTTTTAGTTCTATATACCCTATTGCACCCTCAACCTTTTTTACAAAACTTTTGATACTTTGTTGAGAATGCATACTTATTGGTGGTCTATGTCCTAGATAATGCTGTTTTGTCCAGTAAGTTTTTAGACGTCTAAAACTCTTTCTCAGAATTTTTTTTTCAAACTTTTTTCGTAAACTATCTCTTATCCCTAAATTTATAGGAACAACTTTTTTATCATCTATGATTGTAATTTTTTTTAAAAAGATTGCTTTAATCTCTATTTTAGAGAGCCTCTTCATATCTTTGTTTGCAATAACTACATATTCTGAAGCTAAACTCAAACTATGAAATAAAATCAATAGTAAAATTATTTTCATTAAAAAAGTACCGAAAGAGAGAATAAAATATGATTCAAATCATTATTTTTATGAAGTTGATACTCTGATTTAAGAGCTATTGGATAGAGAGGTCTATATGTATAGCCAAATACAACAAACTCTTCATCACCTTTTTTATTTGCAGAATAATCATAAGATTCAACTCTTATTATTCCTAAATGATGCTCATTAAAGCGATATAAACCTTGAATATATCCTGCATGATTTGTAGTAATTTTACTAGATGAAAACTGTTTTCCATATTCCGATAAAATTTGAAAATCATCACTCTCATATTTTGTGGAGAGTAAATAATAGTATATCTCATCATTATCTTTTTGAATATCATTTTGATGAAAAGAACCACCATTTAGCTTGAAACTAAAATCATTCTCTGTATAAGTTACTCCAAAACCATAATGTTTATCATTTTTGTAGTTGTTATACTCTCCATCTAAATCATCACTATTTTGCATCATAATATCAACTTTGAATTCACTATCCCCATAGTATAAATAGGAGAGTAATATACC
>JALUNR010000032.1 GCA_027055005.1 Campylobacterales bacterium | reverse complement strand
GATATAGTTTTACAGATAAATTTTACTCATCTTTATCTTATAGCAGTAGCGATTCTATATATGCAAATAGTGGAAAGATAGACTATTTATCTTTATACCTAGAATACTATCTTAGTGATGATATTTATATTTCAACAACTTATAGTGATGGTCAAAGTAAAGATGCTAGTGATTATTCATACTCATTTGATGTAGGGTATAGGTTTTAAAAAATCTTTTTCAAACTAATACTTAGGTAATACTTACATTTTATAATTAAAATCTAAAATTTAATTTAATGGAGTAATTTATGAATAAGTATATAAAATATAGTACGGTATCTTTTATAGCATCGATAGTATTGAGTGGTTGTGGAGGTGGAGCTAGTGGTTCAACTGGTAGTAGTATAGGAACTGCAAGTTATCTTGATTCAGAAGTTAAAGGTGTAAGTTATAAGTGTGGTTCTCAAAGTGGAGTAACTGATAGCAATGGTACCTTTAAGTTTGAAAAAGGTAAGGAGTGTGATTTTTATATAGGTGATATACATTTAAAAAAGATTGAAGCACAAGATTTATCAGATGGTAAAAAATTTATAGAAGATAACTCAACAATAGCTTCATTTTTACAAACTATAGATGTTGATGGAAATGCTACAAATGGTATTGACATTGATAAAGATGTAATAGAAACTTTAAAAACAGAAAGAGTAAATAATATCCCAGAAAATGAAACTCAACTAACTGATGTTTGGAGTGTTTTAAAACAAAAAAACAGTAAATATAAAGGAAAGTTAGTTGATAAAATCAGTGCAATGGCTCATGTTGAAGATACAAAAAGAAAGTATTTGAAAAATTATAAAAAAGATCATGGAAATGCTGAAAATGAAAGTGTAATAGCTTGGTTTGGAGATAAAGAAAATAATAGAATAGATGTAGTAGATATAAATAATATGCAAGTTCTTGATGAGATTTCAACAGGACATCAAAAAACATATGCTGCAGAGGTAATCAAGGTTCATGGAGAACATAGTCTAACACCTAAGATGTATGTAGATAATCGTGGTAGTGATGCTATAGATGTACTTGACTCATCTACAAAAGAGATAGTAAAAACTATAAACTTACCATTTCATCCAAGAAGTATAGCTGTAAATGAAGATACAGGACTGGTTGCAGTTTCTGGAGTAGATAAACCAATGACTGCTATTATAGATTCAAAAACAGATACAGTTATAGCTACAGTAGGTGATGATAATGTAACTTATCCAGTAACAAGTGGACACAGTTATGTATCAAGTGGAACTTTAGCTTGTGGACATCCAGAGTGGTTGGATGAGAGTCATTTTGTGCTTTTAGATAGACAAAATAAACAGATTAAAACCTATAAAATATATAAAAATACAGATGGAAGTTGGCAAACAACTTTGCTAAATACAGTAAATACTCCTTCTCCAGTGCATAACTTGATTCCACCAAAAGTTCATGGTCAAGTTGGTCATAAGATTACAGAAAATAGTAACGAATCTAACCATAATGGTAATCATAAAAGAAAACATATGGGTAAAGATAGATACTCTACTGTATTTTATGCAACAGCAGAAGGTGCAACTGATATATATCCTTCAGTGTTAAAGTTAGAGTTTGATGAAGATACAGGATTAAGAATAGTAGATGAGCTAAATATAACAAAAGCAGGTGTAGATGTTAATGTTATGGGAGTGCATCATCTAAACTTTATGAAAGATCAAAAACATATTTATGTAGGATCTGATGAAGGAGATCTTTTTATAGTAAACTATGCTAACTCACCTATGAGTATTGAAAAGATTATACCTGCTGGAAAAGGTGCAGGTCATACAGCAGAGTTTAAACATGGCAACATAGCTGTTGTAATCAATCATAAAGATAAATTTATAACACTTATGAATACTTCAACAAATGAAAAAATAGCAGATATAAATGTAAGTGAAGTTGATGATTCATTAGTTGGAAATGTTCAAACTCAGGCACATCCACAATATCACTTTAGTAAAGATGGTAAATATTTTTATATGTTCCTTACTGAAGAGGGTGAACTTGTAAAAGTTAATTTGGAAACAAAAGAGGTAGAAGAAAGACTTGATATAGGTGGTAAAATCGCTATGGGGTCTTTTGTAGGACATTAGTTTTTAAGAGGGAGTTTTTTACTCCTTCTATAATATATAACATTTTGAAATATTTCTTTGTTTGTGAAGATAAGTTTGATAAAATATCCTCATGAATAAAGAAGTATTAGACATTAGTTTGGGGTTTTTTGTAGGTGTTGTTTTTAGTGGATTGTTTTTTTATTATTTTTATATAAAACTTTTCCAAAAAAGTGATTTTTTAAAGGAAAAAGTAAGAGAGTTTTATTATGAAAATAAAATTTTAAATCAAAAATTAGAGTTACATGATAATGTAAAAGAAGAGTTTAAAGATATAAGTTCATCCTTACTTTCATATAGTTCAAATTTTATAGTTGAAAATTCAAATAAATCTTTGAATCAAATCTTAGCACCATATAAACAGAGTGTTGAGGAGTTTAATGTTTTAGTAAAAAATTATTATATCAATGAAGCAAAAGAGAGATTTCATCTTACAAAAGAGGTACAAAACTTAAATTCTCTAAATTCAAAATTAGTAGAAGAATCAAATAGATTAACAACTGCTCTAAAAGGGGATAATAAATTTCAAGGTAGTTGGGGTGAATTTATCTTAGAAAGTATTTTAGAAAAATCAGGCTTACGAGAAGGGGAAGAGTATTTATCACAAAGTAGTTTTAAAAGTGATGATAAGTTGTATCGACCAGATGTTATAGTAAAACTTCCTAAAAAAAGAGAGATTATTATAGATTCAAAAGTTTCACTAAAAGATTATGAACTTTACATAAATGACAAAGAAAAAGAGTATTTACAAAAGCATATAAGCTCTATAAAAAACCATATAAAAAATCTTTCTTCAAAGAGTTATGAAAAGATAGATGGAGTTGATACCATAGAGTTAGTATTGATGTTTATACCTATTGAATCTGCATTTATAGAAGCTTTGAAGGAAGATGGCTCTTTGTTTGATTTCGCATATAGTAAAAATATTATTTTAGTTTCACCAACAACTCTTATAAGTGTTTTAAAAACAGTAGAGTATAGTTGGCAAAAATATTTTCAAGATAAAAACACAAAAGAGATAGTCAAAAAAGCAAACTCTTTATATGATAAATTTCAAGGATTTTTAAATGATATGAGTATGGTAGATAGTAGTTTAAAAAAGGCTCAAAAGTCTTACAATGAAGCCTTTAAAAAACTCTCTACTGGAAAAGGTAATATTTTAAAATTAACTAATGATTTAAGAGGTTTTACTCACCTTTCTGATAACAGTTCCGATACCATCACTAGTAAAAAGCTCTAGTAGGATAGAGTGTTCAACTCGACCATCTATAATATGAGCTTTTTCTACACCTGCATCTATTGTTTCTAAACAAGCCATAACTTTTGGTATCATCCCTCCACTTATAGTTTCATCTTCTATTAGAGTATCAATATCTTTTTTATATAAAGTAGAAATAAGTCTTTTATCTTTATCAAGAACTCCTGTGGTATCAGTTAAAAATACTACTTTTTTAGCTTTCAAAGCTACTGCTATTTGACTAGCAGCTAAATCCGCATTTATATTATATCCCACATGCCCCAACTCTTCACCTGATGCAATAGGAGCTATAACTGGGATAAACTTTTCATCTAACAGTTTTTGTAAAACTGTACTATCAACTTTGGTAATATTTCCTGTATATCCAAAAGCTCCACCATCTTTTGGAGTTGCTTTTAAAAATGCAGCATCTTTACCACTTATACCTATCGCTTTTGCACCATGAGAGTTTAAAAGAGAAGTTATCTCTTTGTTGATAAGTCCACTTAAAACCATTTCAACTACTTCCATATTTTCTTTTGTTGTTACTCTTTGTCCATCTTTAAACTCTGTTTTTATGTTTAGTTTTTCTAAGTACTCATTTATCCTTTTTCCTCCACCATGAACTATAACAGGTTTAAGTCCTACTAAGTATAAAAGTACTATATCTTTTGCAAATTGTTCTTTTAAAAGTGGATCTATTTGAGCAGCTCCACCATACTTTATAACTACTGTTTGGTTTCTAAACTCTTTTATAAATGGAAAAGCATCTAGTAGAGTATTTGCTATCTCAATTTTTTTTTGCATCTGCTATCCTTATCTCTTTTTTGAAAACTATTTTTAAGTTCATAATTGAAAGGTTAAGATTATACTTTTTTAACTTTACTTCATCTTTAGTTGTTGTCAAAATAGAACTAGGATTATAATCTTTTAAAATTTTTTCTATAAATTCTTTTGAAAAATCACTATGATCAGGCAATATTATTTTTATAATATTTTTTGGAAGATATTTATATAACCTTTCAGGTTTTGATATAGCAGTTAAAAATATCATATTTTTAGTTGGATTTTTTATATTAACTTCTCTTATGAAATCTTTATCTTCTTCTAAAATCAAGTTGGCATATTTATAAAAGAAAGGAGGAAATCTATAAGCACCACTTGGAATACAAAAAGGAAGTAGTTTTTGATTTGGTTTTAAAAGTATATCAAACTTTTTAATACTAAATTTAGAAAAACCATCATCTAAAAATATTATCTTACTTCCTAATTTCTTTGCTTTTTTTATAGCTTTTACTCTATCTTCACTAACTATTACAGTTGCACTTTTTAAAGTTGTGGCATAAAGCATAGCTTCATCTCCGCTAATAGCTACATCTACTAATATATTTCCCTTTTTGGAAACGACTACTAAACCTTTTGAAGACCTTTTGTAACCTCTTAAAATAATAGTTGCATCGACCTCTGTTTTTACTAGTTCAATAGTTACTGGAGTTTTCCCACTTCCTCCGACTATTAGATTTCCAATACTTATGATTTTAACTCCATAATCTTTAGGTTTTGAAAATAGTTTTTTTAAAATTACCAAAATGGTATATAACAAAGAAAATGGAATAAGCAAAAAAGATAAAAAGATTTGAAAAGGTGAGGGTGAAAAGAGATATCTTTCCACCCAAAAATATATTTTAGACCCTATTGTTAGCTACCTCTTTTATAACTTTACACACATATTTTACATCTTCATCACTCATTTTTGCATAACAAGGGATAGAGAGTATTTGTTGATAATTTGTAAGTGCTACTGGAAATGCATTTACTTTTAGGGAGTATTTTTGTTTATAGTAAGTTATAAGATGTAAAGGTACATAAAAAAGACTAGTATAAACTCCTTTTTCTCTTAAATGTCTTGCAAAATCATCTCTATTTTTATCTATTTTTATAGTAAAAAGACCATAAGTATGATTTTCACTCACCTTTGGAAGGCTAATATGAGGAGTATCTTGGAGTTCATAAGAGTATATTTTTGCTATTTCTCGTCTTCTTTTTATAAGTTCATCTATCTTCTGAAGCTTTGATATCGCATAGGCAGCTTCAAGTTCACTTGTATCATATTTTATACCTATTTCTTTTATATCATATACATATCCCAAAGTACCACTTCTGTCCCATTCATTTGATATAATTCCATGATGTCTTAAAAGTTTTGCATCTTCAAAAAGCTTTTTATTATTTGTTGTAATAATACCACAATTTATAATAGGATTTTTTAGATTTGAACCAAAAGAAAATGTTGTTAGATCACCACCAGTATTACCAATCATTTTATTTTTATATTTTGCACCAAGAGAGGTCGATGCATCTTCTAATACTTTGATTTTATTTTCAACTGCTATTTTATATATTGCATCCATATCAGCACTTACTCCACCAATATGACTAACTACAACAGCTTTTAGTTTTTTATGTTTATGCTCAACCAAAGCTTTTTTTAGTGCAGATACACTCATATTAAAAGTATCAGCTTCTATATCTACAAAAATAGGCTCTGCATCAAAATGTCTAACAGCTTCAGCAATAGCTGGATGAGAATTTACTGAACAAAGTATTTTATCCCCTCTTTTAAGTCCTAAAGCAAACATACTAAGATGGATTGCACCACTCCAACTAGAGGTTGATATAGCATACTCACTGCCAGTATATTCGCACATCAAATCTTCTAACTCTTCTATCTTTGAAGCACCTTTGAGTTCTAGTACTTCTCGTATCAAACTTTCTTCACTTCTATCTATATGTGGTACAAAAAAAGGTATCTCTTTCATCATCACTCCTATAATCTAACATCTCTAGGATATAAAAAATCTATTCCTATCGTTCTTTTTGTTATTTTCGCTATTAAAGGCATTTTCCTTTTGAATTGATTTTTATATATCATATTATTTAGTTTCAACACTAACTCTTTTTTATATCCTTTTTTTATAACTTCATTAGGCGTTAGTCTATTTTCCACTAATTCAAAAAAAACTGCATCTATCTCTTTATAAGTATATCCTAATTCTTGCTCATCGCTTTGTCCTTCCCATAAATCTGCAGAAGGAGGTTTGCAAATGATACTTTTTGGAACATTTAAATACTTAGCAAATCGAAAAATATCACTTTTATATATATCTCCGATAGGATTTATAGCACTTGCCAAATCCCCATACCATGTACCATATCCCAAAAGTAACTCACTTTTGTTACTAGTTCCAAGTACAAGAGAGTTATATTTTGCTGATTGGTCAAATAGTATAGCCATCCTAACTCTTGCACTAAAATTTCCAATTCTTAAACTATTTGAATTTTGATTTTCATTATAAGCTTCTATAATGTTTTTTATTTCTATTATTTCATAATCAATATCAAATTTTTTACAAAGAGACAATGCATCTGTTATAGAAGAATCACTAGAAAATTGTGATGGAAGAAGTATAACTTTTAGATTTTTACCAAAAGCTTTCTTAGCTAAAACAGCTACCACTGCAGAATCAATTCCACCACTAAGTCCTAAAACTCCACCACTAAGTCCTGTTTTACAAGTTTCTTCTTTCAAAAAGTTTACTAAATATTCTTCTATATAATGCCATTTCATTTAGTAATGATATTAAAGTTTTGTTAAAGGTTAGCTTAGCAAGTTTTACTAATCATCAACTATCTTAGTTATATTTTATCTGTACTCTTTCATAGCTCTTGCAGTTTCTATCTTAGCTTGTTTTGCTTTTAATGATTCTCTTTTATCATGAAGTTTTTTACCTTTTGCAAGGGCGATTTGTATTTTTGCTAAATTTTTATGGTTAAAATAGATTGAAAGTGGTACTATCGCTAAACCATCTTGACTAGTTTTACCTATAAGTTTATCAATCTCTTTTTGATGGAGAAGTATTTTTCTAGCTCTTCTTTCATCTGGTTTAAAATGAGGATTTGCTTCTTCTAAATATGATATATGAGCATTTAGTAAAAATGGTTCACCTTTTATAATACGGACATAACTATCCTTTAGATTTACTCTTCCAGCTCTAAGAGCTTTAACTTCACTACCTTTTAGTACTATTCCTGCTTCATATTTATCAAGTATTTCATAATCATGAAATGCCTTTTTATTTCTTGCTACTGTTTTAGTCATTATTTTCTCTTAGATTGATCTCTTGGGCATTTATATTATACATAAATCACTTTAGAAAATCTCTGAGAAATTTATCGTATAAAAAATCTTAAAATTAAATATATTTAAGTTAAAATAAGTTTAGTGGAGGATTTAATGGATTATTTTTATAAAGATTTAAGAAAAGTTATTGAGATAAATTCATATACAAAAAACAAATCTGGTGTTGATAAAGTAGGATATGTTTTTCAAAAATGGTTTGAAGAGATAGGTTTTTCTACTAAAAGATACTCTCGTGAACTTATAGGTGATCATCTTCTTTTTCAAAGTTCCAAAAAAGATGGGAAAAAGATACTTTTTTTAGGACATCTTGATACTGTTTTTCCTAAAGGTGAATTTGAAGGATATAAGGAAGATAAAGAGTTTGTTTATGGAGCAGGTGTATGTGATATGAAAGGTGGAAATCTAGTAGCTCTTCAAGCTTTAAGAAATCAAAAAAAGAAGATTTACAATATAGATATGCTTTTAGTTAGTGATGAAGAAACTGGAAGTGATGATTCTAAACTTATAACAAAAGAGTTAGCAAAATCGTATAATATATGTTTTGTTTTTGAAGCAGCAGGAAAAAATAATGAACTTGTCGTAGCAAGAAAAGGAGTTGGAACTTTTTTTGCTGATATAAAAGGAAAAGCTAGTCATAGCGGAGTGAGATATAGTGATGGGATAAATGCAAACTTAGAAGCATCTCATAAACTTATAAAATTACAAAGCTTAACAAACTTAGAAAAAGGAACCACATTAAATGTAGGAAAGATAGAGGGAGGAATAGGAGCAAATACTATATCACCGTCAGCAAAACTTACTTTTGAGCTTAGATATGAAAGTCATAAAGAGAGAGATAGAGTTTTAAATTCCATAGAAAGTATTATTAATACAAATTTTGTAGAGGGAACTAAAAGTCTTTTAAGTGGTGGAATTCAAAGAGATGTTATGGAAGAAAATAATGAGCAAAAAAATCTTATAAAAGAGTTAGAAAAGATAAGTGGACAGAGATTGGAAAGTGAAAAAAGAGGTGGAGTGAGTGATGCAAACATAGTTGCAAGTGAGGGAGTTGTTACGATAGATGGTTTTGGTCCTTTTGGAGATGGGGATCATACAAAAAATGAGAGAGCTAAAAAAAGTAGTTTTGAGAGTAGAATAGAGTTAGTAACTAAGTATATAGAGGAGATTTTGTGAAAAAGGTAGGTATGTGGCTATACCAAAATGGTGGTGGAGTAGAGATAGAGAAAAAGATAGTAAAAAAACTATATGATAGAGGGATAGATAGTATAACAGGGTTAAATCTTAGAGATGTAATTTCAAAAAATGATGGTATATATCATAATAATTTAAATTTAACAAAAGAGTTAGACTTGTTTTTTTCATACAATGCAGGTGAACAAACTGTTTATCAAGTATATATGTATGAAGCTTTGAGTAGAGCCATCCCTATGATAAACAGTTTTGAAGCTTTTAATATAACAGAGGATAAATTTAAAACAAATATGCTTTTAAATCAACATGATGTTGAAACGGCTCAATTTTATCTTTGCCATAGAGATGAAAAAGAGAAGATCAGAGATATATATAACAAATGGGGCAAAATGGTCTTTAAACCAGTTGATGGCTGGGGTGGAGTAGGTATGGTTTTGATTGATTCTGCTGATAAGTTTGACCTTATTTTGCCATTTTTAAATCAAGCTGATTTTAGGTTTTTCTATGTAGAACAGTTTATTGACTATGATGGAAGTGATTTTAGAGTTGATGTTGTAGATGGTGAGATTATGGCATGTTATGGTAGAAAAGCAAGAAGTGGCGACTGGAGAACCAACATCACAAGTGGTGGAAGTGTATTTTTAAGAGATTTAAATAATGAAGTGGCAAAGATAGCGATAGATGCTTGTAAGGTTACAGGAGTAGATATAGGTGGAGTTGATATCATCTATGATAGAGCTAAAGAAAAATATATAGTCTTAGAAGTAAATGGCATACCAGCTTTTGCAACACCAGAACAGGAAAAAATGGGACTAGACTTTAATGATAAAAAGATAGACAAAATAGTAGAACTAATTGATAAAAAAATAAACAGATAAAGGAAGAGTAGATGAGTAAGTTACCAAAGTTAGGTTTTTTGTACCTAGACTATGTATTGAGGTTTTTTGATGAGAGCAATTTTAGAGGTTGGCCAGACAAAATAGAAAAAGTAGTATATCATTGGAAAAATGATAAAGATAGATTTATCAAAGAAGTCAAGAAAAAAAAGATAGATATTTTGATAGGGAATATTCCTGCAACAGCTTATGATACATTTGTGCAAATTGCAAAGGAGTTACCTCAAGTTAGATTCGTTCCATCTATAGAAACTCAGTTTCCAAACAAATCAAAAGAAAATGTTACTCTTTTTTGTAAAAAACATAATATAAGTGATCCAAAAACTTGGATTTTTTACGATAAAGAGGAAGGATATAACTTTTTAAGAAATGGTGCTAAATATCCAATCATCATAAAAAGAAGTTATGGACCTAGTAACTATGGTGGTTACTATGTACACTATATAAGAAGTGCTGATGAAGCGATAAAACTTCTTGATAAACAAAAGTATAACCCTATCTATATACAAGAAGCACTTGATCTAAAAGGAAAAGATATAAGAGTTATGCTCATAGGACATAAACCAGTATGTGCCTTTTGGAGAGTAGCTGGAGATGGTATGGATATCACAAATACAAGCCAAGGTGGATATATAGATTATAACAATATTCCTATGCATGTCTTAGAGCTTGCAGTAAAAGCTAGTAAAGCTGCTAAGGCTGAGTATTGGGCTTGTGATATAGCAGATATTGAAGGAAAACCTTATATCTTAGAGTGTGCAACTGCATTTGCTGCTTTTCCTTATATTAGAGATTGGATTGGGCAATATTTGATGTGGGATTTTAGTGGTGGTAAGTTTAAAAAACCATATTTCCCACTTTTTAACTGGGAAGAACTTGGTAAGATAGACAGCAACCTTTTAAGAACTATGAGATATATCCAGTTTAGTAGGTACACTCCTTCTACTGATGGTGCATTTTTTATAAAGAAAAAAGATGCTTTTGATATGGAACTAACAGATGAAAGTAATCCAAATGATGTACCAAATAATCCATATAAACCCTTGAAAATGGAAAATGATATTCCAGATGAAGTAAAAACAAAGAGTCAAAGAAGTTACATAGAAGATGAAAAATTTACATTTTCAAACATAACTCTAACTAAACTTTTATCTTTGCCATCTATGGAAGAAGAGTTAGCTAAAAAGATAGTTGAGCTCATAGAAGCTGGAGAAATAGAAAAGTTAGAAGATTTAAAAGAGTATGATTATATAGATGATAATCTATTATCATTGTGGGAAAAGAGTTTTAAATAATTCTCTATAAGTTTTGATAAAAGTTATTTAATCTACTTAGCTTTTAGTTTAACTAAAAGAGTAAATAT
This sequence comes from Campylobacterales bacterium, assembly GCA_027055005.1. Taxonomy (GTDB): domain Bacteria; phylum Campylobacterota; class Campylobacteria; order Campylobacterales; family QNZT01; genus SZUA-1377. The sequence goes on along the minus strand of JALUNR010000032.1, from coordinate 3,489 downwards.
CGCAGATAAAACTAAAATAACTGCGATATTTTCCACTATAAAACTAAACTCAACTGGTTTGGAAAAGTCAAACATTTACAACCTCTTGACATCTTTTACAAAGAGTGTTTTCATCTTTACTTCTTTGTTTCCAACATCTAGGGCATTTTGCTTTTAAAGCTTTTAAGATTTTAAATCTCTCACCATCAACTTCAAAACTATCAAGTTCTCCATCTTCATCGTGATGAATAACTTTACTTACCATAAACCAGTCTTCTTTATCTTGTGAATCAAGTGAATGAACTTTATCACTTGTAGTTTGAAGTACGAGTTCAAGTGTCGTTTTTATCACTTTTTCTTTTTTTAGTTTATCTACTATTTCAAAAAACTTTTCACGAGAGTTTATCATAAATTCTTCATCAAAATCACTTTCTACTTCCTCAAGTGGAGTATAAATAACATCAAATACATCTACTAAATCATTTTTTACAACTTTTGGAGCAAAATTTAGGGCTTCATCTATTGTATAAGTTAAAACAGGGGCTAGTAATGCAAAAAGTTTTGAAGTTATCATAGCCATTACACTCTGAGCGGCTCTTCTTTTTTTATCATTTTTTGCATTACAGTACAGTCTATCTTTTGAAATATCCATATATATACCACTAAGTTCAACTGTTATAAAGTGGTTTATCTTTGCAAGACCTTTTGAAAAATCATATTCAGCAAAATCTTTTATAGCTTCATCAAAAATATTTTTAGCTTTTGAAAGTATCCACTTATCTATACTTCCAAGTTCATCAATATTTACAACTTTTTCTAAGTCATCAATATTTGCTAACAAAAATCTTATGGTATTTCTTGTTTTTCTATATTGTTCACTTATTTGTTTTAATATATCATCCCCAACTTTTAAGTCATTTTTATAATCACTCATTCCTACCCAAAGCCTAACTATTTCAGCTCCATACTTTTTAGCAATATCCAGTGGAGCAACTACATTTCCTTTTGATTTACTCATTTTTTCACCATTTTTATCAACAGTAAAGCCATGAGTTAGTATATTTTTGTATGGTGCTTTGTCATTTACTGCAGTACTAACTAAAAGTGAGCTTTGAAACCAGCCACGATGTTGGTCACTCCCTTCTAAATATAGATCTGCTGGGTATTTCCCTGCATCATATTCATCTTTATTTTGAAGCACAGCATTCCAAGTACTTCCACTATCAAACCAAACATCAAGTATATCCATAACTTTTTCAAGATTTTTAGCATCATATTTTGAGTTTTTAGGAAGTAGGGCAGATATATCTTTTGCCCACCAAGCATCTGCTCCATCTTGTTTAAAAATTTCTACTAAATTATCAAGTATTTCATCATCTAAGATAATTTCTCCTGTTGTTTTATCTTTAAAAAAAGCTATTGGAACTCCCCAATCTCTTTGTCTTGATATACACCAATCAGGTCTATTTTCTATCATTGAAGTGATACGATTTCTTCCAACTTCTGGATAAAAGCAAACTCCATCCAACTCTTTTAAAGCCTTGTCTTTAAGCCCTTCCATAGTTATAAACCACTGTTTTGTAGCTCTATAAATCAAAGGTTTATGTGTTCTCCAACAAAATGGATATGAGTGTCTAAACTTTGATACTGATAGTAAACTATCTCCAAGAAGTTCTACTATTTTTTCATTTGCTCTAAAAATATGCTCACCTACAAACTCCTCAGCATTTGGTAAAAGTTTTTCTCTAACAATTGTTTGGTCGTATAATCCTCCCTCATCTACTGGCATAATAACATCAAGATTGTATTTTAATCCAACTCTATAATCATCCTCACCATGCCCTGGAGCTGTATGAACACAACCTGTTCCACCATCCATTGTTACATGATCTCCCAACATGATAAGAGATTTTCTACCATTTAGTGGATTTATAGCAAATAAATTTTCTAAAATATTAGCTTTAAAAGTTTTTATAATATCACCACTTATTACTTCACTTGTTTTTAAATCATCAAGTAATGCTTTTGCGACTATATAACCATCACTTGTAAGAACATAATCTTCTTCTGGATTTAAGCTTATACCCATATTTGCAGGTAATGTCCAAGGGGTAGTAGTCCAAATAACTATCTTAGCATCTTTACCAAATTTTTCTTTTGCATCGGAGTCTAATTCAAATGCAACATATATAGAAAAATCCTCTTTATCCTCATACTCTACTTCAGCTTCAGCCAATGCAGTTTTTGCAGCCCATGACCAGTAAACAGGTTTACTTCTCTCTACTAAGTAACCTTTTTTTGCAATATCGCAAAGAGTTTTATAAATATCAGCTTCAAATGCAAATTTCATAGTTAAGTAAGGATTTTCCCAATCAGCTACAATACCTAAAGATTTAAACTCATCACTTTGAATTTTTACAAACTTTTTTGCATGTTCTCGACAAAGCTCTCTTAGTTTTGTTTTTTCCATAGCCTCTTTTTTTGCAGTTCCTAACTTTTTTTCTACTTGTTGTTCAATAGGAAGTCCATGACAATCCCATCCGGGAGTAAATCTAACTGATTTACCTTGAAAGTAGTTATATTTAACAACTATATCTTTAAGTACTTTGTTTAGTGCATGTCCTATATGTATATGCCCATTTGCATAAGGAGGTCCATCATGAAGAGTAAAGTCTTTTGTAGCATTAGCTCTGTTTTGTATTATTTTTTTATAAACATCTTCTTCTTGAAACCATTTTTTGTATCTTTTTGGCTCATTTTGTGGTAAATTACCTCTCATAGGAAAGGAAGTTTTTGGAAGTAAAAGGGTATCTTTATAATCCATATGTATTCTCCAAATATAAATTTTCGCGATTTTAGCTAAAATAAGGTTAGAAAGTGTTTTATAGTTTTATAAGGTATAATAAACTTTTAGGAGGTAAATTTTATGAAAAAAATATTTTTAAGTTTAATAGGTTTTATTTTTATATTTACCATAATCTTTGGTTGTGGTAGTTCAGATTATGATACAACTATTGTTAGAGTTGAGAGAGGTCCAGTTTTTAATGCTGTTGTTAAAGATGCTAGTGGCTTAAATGCTAAAAATATAAAAGGAACTAATAAATATGTTTTTTTTACTAAAAATATCAAATATCCCATAACTGCTAGTGGTGGAGAGATCGATGCAAACTATGATGGGAAGATAGATGAAAATGATTATCCACTCACAGTAGAGTTAAAAAGTGATAAAGGATTAAATATAACTCCACTTACAACATATTTAGCTAAATCAACTCCACAAGCAAAGCTAGATTTGATAAAAAAAGTAGGTGAAGGCATAGATAAGTTATATCTTTTACCATCTGAAGATAATGATAAACTTTTGATTGCCCAAAATGCCGCTTTTGAAGCTCTTTATCATAAAAGTTTTCAAAGCAATCTTGATATAAAAAAAGAATTTGATAACTCTTACAATGATTTAACACAGGAATTAAACTCATATGGATCTGGAAAAGTAGATAAACAAAAATT
>JALUNR010000031.1 GCA_027055005.1 Campylobacterales bacterium | reverse complement strand
AGAAAATATATGAAAAAACAAGAACTTATAGTATAAAATGCAAGATATGATAAAAAAAGATGGATTTAAGTTTGCCTTTGATGCAAGTGCATGTGAGGGGTGTGAGGGTAGGTGTTGCACTGGGGAGAGTGGTTATATTTGGTGTAGTGTAAAAGAGATGCAAGATATGGCTGAGTTTTTGGGGCTAGAGTTTAGTGAGTTTACTTCAAAGTTTATAAAAAAAGTAGGATATAGGTACTCTTTGATTGAAAGAATAGTAGATGAAAGTTATGAGTGTATTTTCTTTGATAGTAAGCTAAAAAGATGTAATATATATGAAGTTAGACCAAAGCAATGCAGGACTTTTCCATTTTGGGATAGTTTTAGAAATGATATAAGTGAGGTAGTAAAAGAGTGTCCAGGTATAGTAGTTTTATAGTAGTTTTATTACTTATTTTTACAAATTGTAGTGCTGATAGAAGTCTTATAAAAAGAGTTGATGTTATAAAATCTCCAAAAGAAAATCTTGATTTTTATTATATGGTTGGTCTTGATTGTGAGTATCATAAAAATTATGTTTGTTCAAAAGAGATGTTTTATAGGCTTTATAAAAAAACTATGCAGAAAAGATTTTTGAAAAAAACAGTACGATTTGCTCTTGTTAGTGGGGATTATAAACTATTTCAAAAAGAACTTAAAAATATAGAAAACTTAGCTGAAAAAGATAGTGAAATAGCTTCATATTTAGTACCTTATTATTTAAGAATTGGTCAAAAGAAAAAGGCTGAAAAAATAATAAAAAATCTTTATAAAAATAATAAAAATGAAAAAAATTTAGAACTTTTAGTAGCTTCATATATAGATAGTCAAAAATATAAAAAAGCTGAACAATTGATAAATGATTTTGTAGATAAAAATGGGTGTTCTACTAGACTTTGTGGGGAACTTCTTTTGATAAAATCTAAGCAAAATGATATAAAAGGCAGTATAAGAGTATTACAAAAGTTATATGATGCAACTAAAAATAAAAAGTTTCAAAATGAGATTATAAAACTTTATCTTTTATCAAATAATATGAAAGATTTGGAGAGTTACTTTGCTTTTAGTGATGCTCCAAAAGGAATGCTTATTGATATATATGCTAGTAGAAAAATGTATAAAAAAGCTGAAAAATTAGCTTACCATGAGTATCAAATAACTAAAAATCCTCTTTTTTTAGCAAACTCTGCAGTATATCTTTATGAAGGCAGTTATAAAAAGAATCATAAAGTTTTAAATAAAGTTATCAAAAGATTTGAAAAAAGTGTAAATATAGTTAACGATGCAATGTTTTATAACTATTTTGGTTATCTTTTGATAGACCATAACAAAGATATACTAAAGGGTATAAAGTATATTAAAAAGGCTTTAAGATTAGAGCCTAAAAATGAGTATTATTTAGATTCTTTAGCTTGGGGATATTATAAACTTAAAAAGTGTAAAAAAGCTTATAATATTTTAATCAAGATACAAGATAAAACTCAAGAAGAAATAAAAAACCACTTAAAAAAAGTAAAGGAATGTTTAAAAAAATGATATTGGATGATATTATAGAAAAAACAAAAGAGGATTTATTAAAAAAAGAAAAAGATATGCCACTTGATTGGTTGGGAAGAAGTTTAGCTTATAATCCGTATGTTCCAAGAGATGTAAAACCATACCTTACTAGTACAAAAGATGACCCATATCGCATCATAGCAGAGGTTAAAAAAGCTAGTCCTAGCAAAGGTGTTATAAGAGAAGATTTTGATCCTCTTAAAATAGCTCAAGATTATGAAAAAGCAGGAGTAAATGCAATATCTGTTTTGACTGAACCTCACTTTTTTCAGGGAAATTTAGAGTATTTGACAGGAATTAGAAGATATGTAGGAACTCCACTTTTACGAAAAGATTTTATTATAAGTGAATATCAACTAGTGGAAGCTTTGGTTTATGGAGCTGATTTTGTTTTACTTATTGCTAAGGCATTGAGCAAAAAAGAGTTAAAAGATTTACTTAACTACACTTGGCATTTGGGGATGAATGCACTAGTTGAGATTCATGACAAAGAGGATTTGAAAAAAGCTATATATGCTGGAGCTGATATCATAGGGATAAATCATAGAAATTTAGAAACTTTCGAGATGGATATGGAACTTTGTAACAAACTTATTCCTCTTATCCCAAATGGAAAGATAATAGTCGCTGAGAGTGGTATAAATGATAAGAGTACCATAGAGGAGCTTCATAAAGTTGGAGTAGATGCTTTCTTGATAGGGGAGCATTTTATGAGGCAAGATGATATAGTAAAAAGTGTAAGTGAGCTAAAAAAGGTTTAGAAATGGATTTTATAGATCGATTAGTTGATTTTTTTGGAAAAGTTGCTAGTTATTTGGTTGCTATTTTGGCATTTTTAGTTGTTTATGATGCTATGAGTAGATATATGTTTCATGAGGGTAGTGTTGCTTTGCAAGAACTTGAATGGCATATTTTTGATGTAATATTTTTACTTGGGCTTTCTTGGGGATTACAAAGTGATGAGCATGTAAGAGTTGATATATTTTATAGTAAATTTTCTCCTAAAACAAAAGCTGTTATTAATATTGTCTCAATGCTTTTTTTAGTTATTCCTTTTTCAGTTCTTGTTGTTTATATGAGTTCAAATTTTATCTATCTTAGTTTTTTACAAAATGAGATTTCATCTGATCCGGGAGGATTGAAGTATAGATATATCATAAAAGGATTTATTTCTTTTGGTTTTGTTCTTTTGATACTTCAAGCTTTTAGTGAAGTATATAAAAATCTTAGATTTCTAAGGGAGCAAAAGTGATAGGTATATATATGTTTATAACAGCACTTTTGCTTTTGCTTATAGGTTTTCCAGTTGCATTTGCTTTTGGAATGAGTGCAGTTGCGGTTGCCTTTTTTACTCCTGATGTTGGACTTGATGTTTTTAGTTTGCTTCCATTTAGAATATATGGAATTATGCAAAATTTTACTCTTATTGCAGTTCCATTGTTTATATTTATGGGGCTTATCCTAGAAAAAAGTAAAATTGCAGAGGATTTACTCGTAAATATAGGAAAACTTTTTGGTGGAGTTAGAGGTGGACTTGCTATAAGTACGGTACTTGTTGGTGCAGTATTAGCAGCTAGTACAGGGATCGTTGGGGCAAGTGTTGTCATGATGAGTTTGATTTCTTTGCCTATCATGATAAAACATGGATATTCAAAATCTTTATCTAGTGGAGTTATAGCTGCTAGTGGAACTTTAGGACAGATTATACCACCTTCAATAGTTCTTATCATACTTGGTGATGTGATGAGTGTTAGTGTGGGAGATTTGTTTCGTGCTGCAGTTGGACCATCACTTGTTCTTGTTGGATTATATATTGGATATATATTAATTTATTCATATATAAATCCAGAAGTAGCACCAGCTATAAATGATGAAGGAAAACAAAGAAGTAAAGTTGTAAAAGATGCTATCATTTCTATAATAGCACCTTTAATGCTTATAGTCATAGTTTTGGGAAGTATATTTGCAGGTATTGCTACTCCTACTGAATCAGCTGCTTTTGGTGGAGTTTTCGCAATAATCTTAACAATTTTCACTAAAAGTTTTTCACTCTCACTTTTGAAGTATGCAGTTGAAAAAACTGTAAAACTTACTTCTATGATATTTATGATACTTATCGGAGCGACTGCATTTTCGTTAGTGTTTAACGAGGTAGGTGGAAGTGATGTTGTGCTAGAGTTTTTTACTGAAGATATAAGTAGTAAGTGGGCATTTATAGCTATTGCTATGGCTAGTATATTTATACTTGGTTTTTTTGTAGATTTTATAGAGATATGCTTTATCGTAGTTCCTATTTTAGTACCAATAGTTAAAGCTTTTGGAATTGACCCTATATGGTTTGCAATACTCATAGCTATGAACTTACAAGCATCATTTTTAACCCCTCCTTTTGGATTTGCTCTTTTTTATCTAAAGGGTAGTTCAAATGATTTGGTTAGTACAGGAGATATTTATAAAGGTGTAGTACCATTTATACTTTT
>JALUNR010000030.1 GCA_027055005.1 Campylobacterales bacterium | reverse complement strand
TTGGAAATGATGATAGTGTTATCATAGTCTTCAAAGATAAAAATGGCATCTTCAACAAAAAAGCTATAAGCTCAATCAAAAGGATAACCGACAAACTTTGGAAAACAAAATACATAACAAGGGTGGATTCCCTAACATCATATCAGTATATTCATGCAAGTAAAGATGACCCAGATGATATCTTGGTTGAAGATTTTATAAAAGGGGATTTAACTAAAGAGTATCTAAAACAAAGAGCAAAGATAGCTTTAACTCAAAGGCAACTTGTAGGTTCATTTATCTCAAAAGATGAAACAACTACCATGATAAGTGCCAGACTTACTCCAAAAGCTGGAGAAAAAGAGGATATAAGTTTTGAGCTTATGGGGTATATCAACAAAATCTTAGAAGCTGAACATGCAAAAACTGGCTACAAATACTGGGTAAATGGTGGAGCAGCTCTTACAACCTCTTTTGTAAATATCGCTATGAAAGATGGCTCAACTTTTACACCTATGATTTTTGTGAGTGTTTTTGTCTTACTGCTTTTACTTTTTAGAAGAGTTAGTGGAGCTGTGATACCTTTAAGTGTGGTAGTTTTAACTATCGTGGCAGTATTATCAGTGCAAGTTCTTTTAGGCTACAAACTTAACAACTTCACAGCAAATATTCCAGTCTTTATCATAGCTATCGGTATAGCTGATGCAGTTCATATCTACTCAGTTTGGAGTATGTATAGAGGTTTGGGAGTTGAAAACAAAGAGGCAGTTTACAAAACTCTTAGCAAAAATTTTCAACCAATCTTTCTAACCTCTCTAACTACTGCGATAGGATTTTTATCTCTTGCAATCTCTCATGTAGTTCCAGTAAAAACTTTAGGACTTGCTACCTCTTCGGCAGCCATCTTGGCACTGGTTTTAAGTGTTTTTTATATGCCAACTCTGCTTTTGTTTTTGAAAAAGTCTAAAGTAAAAACTACTTTAAAGAAGCAAAAATTTGTCCTAAAATACAAAAAATATGCTAATTTTTTAGTATCTCATGATAAAAAGATAGTGCTTTTTGTAACTATGATATTTATCTTTTTTGCGATAGGTTTGACAAAGGTAAAAGTTGATTCAAATACTATAAGATACTTTGAAAAAAATGTAGAGATAAGAAAATCAACTGAGTTTATCATGAAGCATCTAACCGGTCCTATGGCTTATGAGATAGTTTTGGATAGTGGTAAAAAAGATGGCATAAAAGACCCAAATTTTTTAAAAACAGTAGATAAGTTTTATACAGAGTTTCAAAATAGATTTTCAGATATAAGACATTTAAACTCCCTACTTGATGTAGTAAAAGAGTTTCACAAAGTGATGCACTCAAATGATGAGCGATACTATAAAGTACCAGATGATAAAAACTTGATAGCCCAATACCTACTTCTTTACTCTATGTCTTTGCCACAAGGAATGGAGATAAACGATAAGATGGATATCAAACAAAGGCTTCTTAGAGTAACTGCTCAAGTAAACTTGGTAGATACTTCAAAAGATTTGCAGATGCTTGGATGGATAAAAAAGTGGTGGGCAAAAACTCCATACAAAGTAGAGTTAAATGGACAAACTCAAATGTTCGCTTTCATGCAAAAAGATGTAACAAATACCCTTATCTACTCTATATCGATGGCTTTGGGATTAGTTTCACTTATCATGATACTAATCTTCAAAGATTTAAAGATGCTGTTTATCTTTATCTTGCCTAACATACTTCCACTTATCTTGGTAGTTGGACTTATGGGATGGCTTGGTATCAACATAGATCTCGGAGTGGCAGTTGCCGGAGCTATCATCATAGGAGTTGCCGTAGATGATACTATCCACTTCTTTAGTAAATACTTCTTAGCAAAAAAAGAGGGCTTAAACATAGAAGATAGACTATCTTATGTCTTTACATATAGTGGAAAAGCTATGCTTTACACAACCATCATCCTAACTCTATCTTTTGCTCTGTTTATGGGAAGTGATTTTGCACCAAATTTTAACTTTGGACTTATAACTGCATCAGCTTTGATTATAGCTTTGGTAGCTGATTTGGTTTTACTTCCAGCTTTGCTTAGTTGGAGGGAGAGAGGGTAGATAGTGGTTTTGTGTAAGATACAAAGATTTTTTTAGTTAATAGTGGAATGATTGGTTTTTTGGGTATAATATTTGTTAATAAATAGTTAGGAAGAAAATGGATAAAATAGTAAGAAACAAATGGAGTATTTTTATCTGGATAAACATCCTTTGGTGTTTGGGGTCTTTAGCTCTTGGATACATAGCTTACACAAGTTCCCCGCCATCTGGAAGCACGAAAACAATTGAAACGATTAAGGTGGTTTTTTTATCACTTGGTGGCTTGGGGGTGATTCTTCCTGTTTTTTTAAACATTATAAACTCTATGGAAGAAAGAATTGAGCAAAAAATAGAAAATACATTCAAGTTATTAGAAAAATGGGATGACCCACACCTCTTTTCTGCAAGAAAACTTACCAGAGAAATGAAGAATAAAAAACCTGAGACTTCGGACAATGAGCTTATTGAGCAAGTGAAATCAAATTCAGAACTTCTACAATCAGTGCACTTAGTCTTAAATTATTTTGAGCATATAAGATTTTCAATAAATACAAATAGGATCGATTTAGAATTGTTTAAGAAATCTTTAGGTCCGGTTGTTGTAGACATTATAGATAGATTTATGCCGTATATTAAAGAAATGGGGAAGCAATATAAAATTGATATTGAGGAATTAAGGAAACACTTATCCTAACAAATCAGTTTACCGGACGGCTAACCGCCGCCGGTGACTTTGGCGTTAGACAAAGAAAGAGTCAATCTTTTTATTAGAACTAATTAGAATTTATTAGTATTTAAGTTTTCTGTTACTATACTTCCATTGTCTAAGTCTTAGGATAAAAAATGAAAGCAATAGTAGAAAAAATTTTGAATGATGCAAAAATTGCCTATAAAGAAAGTATTAAAATTGAAAATGAAATTTTAGAAAATTATTTGTTATCAATTATTGGTAATGCACAATCTATTTTAAATCAAAAAAATGTTCTTAATTCAGATAGTGATATTCAAGAATCAGAAGAAATACAAAAAGTACAGAGAAAAGTACCAAGATGGTTAAATAACCCATCTCAATACAATTACAAAATTTTAACTACTTTCATGCAACTTTCAAATAACAATTCAATGCCGATTAGTATCTCCTTACTTGAAAAACATTCTAACCTGAAAAATAGTAAATTTATTTCTCATTTTAATCAAATGAAAATTATTTCTGAAAAAAACCATGCAAAAGTCTTTGATGAATCTTTTGGAGAAGTTAAACTATGGGATCCTGTTGCCAACTTTATTGTTAAATTATATGAACAAAAATAATGACTAGGGTAAAAAATGTATAAATTAAATCAACTTTCACTAAAACAAAGAGAAGAACTATTTCGTCAGCTACGAATCTCAATCACTCATCATTCAAATGCAATAGAAGGAACAACTCTTTCTTTTGGCGAAACTAAAGAGCTCTTGGAGTTGGGGCATACGGCTGGGCATAAGCCACTTGGAGAACAACTTGTTATATTAGGATTTGCAAAAGCCTATGATGTAATTGTTCGTGAGGCACAAAATCCAGCTAATTTAATCGATAGTAGTTTTATAAAAGATATACATGCCATTATGTTTGAAGATGCTCTAAAAGTAGCACCTCAATTTGTTTCAAAACCCATTGGAGCATATAGATTAGATGAAAGATATATAAAGGGTGTTGATATAAAATTATCTCATCCAAGTCAAATTTCAAATGATATAGAAAATCTTTTATATAGGTTTAAAAGTAACACTATGAGTTTAGAAGATATTGCCAAGTTTCATATACTATTTGAAAGAATACATCCATTTGCAGATGGAAATGGCAGAGTTGGAAGACTTTTAATGGCTTATCAAGCTATTCAAAATAACATCATTCCACCACTTATTAAAAATGAAAGTAGAGATAAATATTTAAAAGCTATAAATGATAAAAATGATTTATATAAATTTTTACAAGAAAGTATAGATAAAAGTTTAGAGTTGATAAGCAATTTAAATGTCTAACTAAGCAAAGCTTCTTTGAAATCCTTGCACCGAACAGGTAAACCTATCTGTGAAGTTGATCGTTATCCTTAAATAATAAACTTGATACAAAAACTACACTAAAATATTAAAATTTATCAAGATTAAAAGTTCTATTTAATTTAAAAAAAAAGCAACATTTTGGAGTAAAAAATGAAAACAATATTTGAAATAAAAGATGAAAATATCATAAACCAAGTTTTAGATAATGCAGAGTATGGAACACTTGCTATCTGTCATGAAAACAAACCATACTCTTTACCGATAAACTTTGTAAGAGTTCAAAGCAGTATCTATTTTCATGGTGCTAAAAAGGGTAAAAAGATAGATATTTTAAAAAATAATTCATTAGCATCTTTCTCGGTTGTTGAAGCTTTTTCGATGATTCAATCCTATTTTAGCTCAAAGGATAATCTTGCTTGTCCTGCCACTCAATTTTTTAAATCTATCATGATTGATGGTAAAATAACTTTCATTGAAGATTATGATGAAAAAGTTTTAGCACTTCAAAAGCTTATGGAAAAACTTCAACCTGAAGGAAAATATAAACCTTTGAAAGATGATGATTATCAAAAAAGTATCAATGCTACTCAAATTTTAAAACTTGATATAAAAGAGATTAGAGCTAAGTTTAAATTTGGACAACATTTGGATAAAAATAGATTTGATATGATTATTAAATATTTGCTAGATAGAGGGAATGAAGTTGATTTAGCTACCATTGAGCTTATGAAAAGTTTTAAAGGCTAATGAAGAGGAGAATAATCTAGGAGGAGATAAACTCCTCCACATCATCCACTATCATATCTATCGCCTCAGTTGCCCTCAAGTTATAAACTTTACTAAAGTATTGCTCTATGTTTGGATCACTATCAAGATTGTTAAGGATTGAGTAATCAGTTAGTTGAGCGATATAAGCTATATCTATCACATATCCACTAGTTCCTATCACTACTACCATATCAGCATCATTGTAAAGTCTGTGAAGATGAACATATTCGGGTGCTGATTCGCCAAACATGACAACATTATGCCTAACTTTATCACTTTTACATCTTGGGCAAATCGCATTTCCTTGGGCATCATACCCTACAGTAAAAACATTCCCACAATCTTCACATCTAAGATCAGTCAAAGTTCCATGCAAATGTTTTACATCCTTGCATCCAGCTCTCTCAAGCAAATCATCTACATTTTGAGTTAAAACCTCTATATTGTCTGGATATTTGTTTTTTAAGTAAGCTATCATCTTGTGAGCATAGTTTGGCTTTTTATCCTTTAAATTAGCTCTTCTTGCATCATAAAACTTAGTAACTTTCTCTCTATCTCTCTCCCATCCACCAACTGAACAAACCTCTTCTATGCTATACTCTTCCCAAAGTCCGTCACTATCTCTAAAAGTTCTTATACCACTCTCAGCACTCAAACCAGCTCCACTTAGGATAAATACTTTTTTCATGATGCTCTCCAAAAGTTTTTTTTGATAAGATTATATCAAAAAAGGAAAAACAAAATGGCAAGTGGATTTTTCGCTCTTTTTGATGATATAGCATCTTTGATGGATGATGTGGCTGTCATGACAAAAGTTTCTGCCCAAAAAACAGCAGGAATTTTAGGAGATGACTTAGCAGTAAATGCAAACAAAGCAAGTGGATTTAAACCAAGTCGTGAACTTCCAGTTCTTTGGGCTATCACAAAGGGGTCATTTGTAAACAAACTTATCATCTTGCCATTTATATTTTTACTAAACTATTTCCTTCCACAAATAATTACTCCAATTCTCATGCTAGGAGGAATCTACTTAGCCTATGAGGGAGCAGAAAAGATATATGAGTTTTTCTTTCACCAAACCTCTCACTCAAAAAAGGATAATTCTGATGAAAAAATAAAGATAAGATCAGCCATCACAACAGATTTTATACTTTCCCTTGAGATTGTTATTATAGCACTATCTACTGTACCAAATGCCACATTTTTAGAGCAAGTTATAACAGTTACGATAGTAGCCTTTTTAGCAACTATTGGAGTTTATGGGATAGTAGCTCTTATAGTAAGACTTGATGATATAGGTTTAGCGATGAAAAGAGGAAGAGAGAGTGGATTTTTACACTCTTTTGGTGGATTTTTGATAACACTACTTCCAAAACTTGTTAGAACTCTTAGTGTTGTGGGAACTTTTGCTATGCTGATGGTTGCTGGAGGGATATATATGCATAACCTTCACTATCTTCATAAACTTCTCCACTTTATACCTTCTTTGATAGCTGAACTAATTGTAGGATTTGTTTTGGGAGTAGTTGCTTTAGTTATAATTTTGCCAATTCAAAAACTTCTCTTAAAAAACACTTAAATTAAGTAAACTTTAAGCAAAGCTTCACTATACTCCACTTTCAATTTTAAAAGATAAAGGTTTTCGTGATGAAATCAACTAAGATGATCAAAGCAAACGAAGTAGAAAGAGATTGGGTTGTTATAGATGCTGAAGGTAAAAAATTTGGTAGAATTTTAACAGAAGTTGCAACTCTTCTAAGAGGTAAACATAAACCATACTACACACCAAATGTGGACTGTGGAGACTATGTTATAATAATAAATGCAGATAAAGTAGTAGTTACAGGGACAAAACTTGACTCTAAACTTTACCACAGACACTCAGGATACTTTGGAAGTGTTAAGAGTGAAAAACTAGGTGAGTTAAGAGAAAAAAATCCTGCAAAACTTTTTAAACTAGGTGCTAGAGGTATGCTACCAAAAACAAACCTAGGTAAAGAGATGCTAAAAAAACTAAAAGTATATGCGGGAAGTGAGCATCCTCACACTGCACAAGTAAGTAAATCAGAAGGTAGTAAATAATGGCTGAAAAAATATATGCAACAGGGAAAAGAAAAACTTCAATAGCAAAAGTATGGCTAAAAGCAGGTTCAGGGAAAATGTCAATAAATGGACAAAGTCTTGATGAGTGGTTAGGTGGTCATGATATGATTAAAAAAAGAGTTATGCAACCACTTCAAATCACAAAACAAACTGAAGGTGTTGATATCATAGCTACAACTTTAGGTGGTGGTTACTCATCTCAAGCAGATGCACTAAGACACGGTATCTCAAAAGCTTTAACTCACTTTGATGAGAGTTTTAGAGCACTTCTTAAACCAGAAGGTCTTTTAACTAGAGATTCAAGAATAGTTGAAAGAAAGAAATACGGAAGAAGAAAAGCGAGAAGAAGTCCACAGTTCTCAAAAAGATAATCTTATTATTCTCTTGGGTATTTTCCCAAGGGGATTTTATACTATTTTAACAATTTCTTCTATAACAAAATAATTTTTGTCCTCAAAGTGGAAATAGTCAAGTTTTAAGTTATGAGCTTTTAAAATATTATCGACTATGTAAAGTCCTAAACCAAAACCTTTTTTAGAGTTTTTTTCATCTTGAGTAAATGGCTCAGTATAGTAAGATAGGTTATGTTCCAATTTCCCCCCAAAAGATATTATATTGATTTTATTCTCTTTTACTTCTACTTTTACTCTATTGTTTAGCGAATATTTTAAACCATTGTCTATCAAATTTTTTAATGCGAGAGAAAACAATTTTTTATCAGCTTTGATTTCAAAATCTTTAGTTAAAACTATTTCAATATATTCACTGTTTGCCATAGTTAATTCTATTGCTTCATTTATCAAGTATTTGATGCTAAATATGTCTTTTTTTATAAAACTATTGTCAACTGTTATTTGTTCAATAGAAATAAATTCATTTAATAAATCCTCTAATTTTATAAAAGCTGATTTTAATCTCTCTTTTTGTTTTCCATCTTCTATCATTTCAACAGTTATTCTACCTTTTGTGATAGGTGTTTTAAGTTCATGCATTATATTTCTTAAAAAGAGTTTTCTTGAATTATTAAGTTTTTTGATTTCACTTACTGCAAAGTCAAAAGCATTTGCAACTTCTGCTATTTCATCATCTGTATTCATTTTACATGATATATCAAGATTTCCAGTTGCAAATTTATCAATTTCTTCTTTTATTTTTTTAATAGGTTTTATTTTTTTGATAGTCCAATAGTAAACTCCTAAAATCATCAAAATAAGACTACCAAAAATAATTCTTATTGTCCAAATCTGATTTCTATATGGTACATATCCTCTATCTTTTAACAAAACGGCTCTTTTTGAAATAGTTGATTCTATAAGTAAATAATTGTTTCTTTTATAATAAATAATACTACTTCTACCTATTCTTATTCCTAAAGATTGTAATACTTCACCATATTTTAAAATATTTTTAATCTGAGTATCATTTTTTATGACTATCATTTTATATATTTTTAAATCTTGTTCAAATTTTTCATCAACAGATGAATTTAAAAGTTTTATTAAAGCAACTCTTGAAACAATAGAGTATCTTTCATTTAATTCATGGGTATATTTTTGCTTATCATATTTTACCATATATAAATAAGCAATAAAAATACCAATAGTAGCAATCCCAAAAATAAAAGTTATACTAAAAAATATAGAGGATTTTCTCATTGGGTTAATTTATAACCTATTCCTCTAATGGAGTGGATATATTTTGGTGATTTTGGATTGTCTCCTATTTTATTTCGTATTCTTCCTATTATAACATCTATACTTTTATAAGTACTATCTTCATTAATAGCATCAATATTGTATATAAGTTCATCTCTGGATATTACAGATCCTTCCTTATTTAGTAAAAATTTTAATATCCCAAACTCTGCCTTTGTAAGGGATAGTTCACTATTTTTTAAAAATATTAAAGATTTTTCTTCATCATAGATTAAGTCTTTTTTTATAGCTTTACTTCTTTTAGAACTTTTTCCATCTGGTTTTCTTCTTAGTAATGATTTTATTCTAGCTTGAAGTTCTCTAGGATCATAAGGTTTTGGCATATAATCATCAGCTCCATATTCCAAAGCCATCACTTTATCATCTATATCATGACGAGCTGAAGATATGATGATAGGTATATCATATCTTTTTCGTATATCTTTGCAAACTTCCAAACCATCAAGTCCAGGAAGAGTAAGATCTAGTATCACTAAATCATAATCTTTCGTACTAAGAGTTGGCACTCCTATAAAGGGATCATCAACAGTTTCTACTTCTATATCAAATTGTTCTAAATATTCAGTCAAAATCTCAGCTAATTCCAAATCATCTTCAATCATAAGAACTTTTATCATATTTTATCCTTCATAGTTCCACTAGTATGTTATTATTTTTATATTAATCATCAGTAAATATTTGTTACACTGAAGAAACATGTATAAAAAAATATAAGGGTAAAAAATGCTAACAAAAAGAGTAAATTCACTAAATGAGTCTATGACTATTGCTATATCAACATTAGCAGGAGAATTAAAAGCAGGGGGCAGAGATGTACTAGCTTTTTCAGCAGGAGAGCCAGATTTTAATACCCCTGAAGTTATCAAACAAGCAGGGATAAAAGCTATACAAGATGGATATACAAAATACACAGCAGTACCAGGAAATCCAGAGCTTTTAGAAGCAATATCAAAAAAACTAAAACGAGATAATAATCTTGAGTATAAACCATCACAAATAATAGTAAGCAATGGTGCAAAACAATCACTTTTTAATCTTTTTCAAGTCATGATTGAAGAGAGTGATGAAGTTATCATACCAGCTCCATACTGGGTTACTTATCCTGAACTTGTAACTTATAGTGGTGGAAAAAATGTTTTTATCGAGACAGATGATACTACAAACTTTAAAATTACTCCCGAACAGTTAAAAGAGTCGATAACAGATAGAACAAAACTTCTTATCCTAACAACTCCATCAAATCCAACAGGAGCTTTATACTCAAAAGAGGAACTTGAAGCGATAGGTGAAGTTTTAAAAGGAACTAACATAAAAGTAGCAAGTGATGAAATGTATGAAAAACTTGTATATGATGGTAAGTTTAATGCAGTTGCAAGTGTTAGTGAAGATATGTTTCAAAGAACTATCACTATAAATGGACTTAGCAAATCGGTAGCTATGACTGGTTGGAGAATGGGTTACTTAGCAACACCTGATGATGAACTTATAAGTGCTATGAAAAAACTTCAATCTCAATCAACTTCAAATATTTGCTCAATAACACAAAAAGCTTCTATTCCTGCGCTTGACGGAAGTGCTGATGAAGATATAGAGATGATGAGAAAAGTTTTTAAAGCTAGACGAGATATGGCAGTTGAACTTATAAACCAAAGTGATAAAATATCAGTTATAAAACCAGATGGAGCTTTTTATCTTTTTATAAATATCAAAAAAGTAACTTCTAACTCCATGGAATTTGCGACAAAGCTACTAGAAAAAGAGGGAGTAGCAGTTGTTCCAGGGATTGGATTTGGTAGTGAAGGATATATAAGATTTTCATTTGCGACTGATGAAGAGAGTATAAAAGAGGGAATAAAAAGACTTCATAAATTTGTAGAACAATATAAATAATTAGAATAATTAAACTATTTATTTTTAAGGACGATATCCATGTACATTTAAAGGAAAAGGAATGTGCATGGAAAGAAGAAACTTTTTAAGAAATTTTTTGTTATTTGCATCGACTGCTCTATTTTGTGATGATGTATTTGCTTCATCTTTGTCTGATGATAAAATTTTGAGATTGCATAATGTGCATACAGGTGAAAATATAAAAGCAACTTTTTTTGCAAATAATCAATTTATAGATAGTGAGATTAAAAGATTAAACTACTTTTTAAGGGATTATAGACTAGAGAAAGTAGCTAATATAGATATAAATCTATTTTCTCTTTTGTATGCTATCCAACAAAATATGCATTCAAAAAAATCAATAGATATAATTTCAGGATATAGAAGTATTCAAACAAATAATTATCTAAGACGACATCATCATTTGGGTGTTGCAAAGAATAGTTATCATACAAAAGCTAGAGCAATTGATTTTAAAATCAAAGATAGATATTTAAAAGATGTTTTAAGTATAGCAAAGTTGATGGAGTTTGGAGGAGTAGGATACTATCCAAGTAACAATTTTATACATATTGATACAGGACCAGTTAGATTTTGGAGAGGTTAAGACTGTTTAGATACAATCACCTTCTAAATTTTTTTGAAAGGTGGTGAGGCTAGATGCCAGGTGTTATTGTAAAACCTAACGAATCTTTCGAAGAAGCATATAGAAAGTTTAAAAAGCAAGTTGACAGAAACTTAATCGTTACTGAAAAAAGAGCTAGAAAGTTTTTTGAAACTGGAACTGAAAAGAGAAAGAAACAAAAAATCGCAGCTAAGAAAAAAATGCTTAAAAAGTTATATATGCTTAGAAGATACGAATCAAGGCTATAAGCTTTTATCTAAAAAGGGATGGCTGGATTTTTCCCAGTCATCCCTTTTTTTTGTTTAAAAATTATTTAGGAACTCTAAGTCTTTGTCCTATATGAATCATATTTGGATTTTTAATTATATCTGGATTTGCAGCGTATATTTTATTATACATCATAGCATTTCCATACGCTCTTTTTGCTATTTTTGATAAAGTATCACCTCTTCTAACAACTATGATTCTCATTTCATTTGCTCTTACTTTTGTTTCACCAGAAATCATTTTTGTATATGAAGATTTTTTTACCCTGTTTTTATCTTTTTTCATGATATTATTTAGCTTATCATATATTTTTGCTAAGTCATCTTTTGTTGCAATTTCTTGCTTATTTATAACAACTTTATTAAATGTATCTTCTTGTTTTTTAGATGATTTATTATCAATCTCTTTTTTAGAATCCAAATTATCAAGAGATGATAAATCAATATCTTCATTTTTAGTATTGTCAACTTTTGTTGATTGTAAAGTATTTAAAAGTGCAGCATCATCATTTACTTCTGTTGGTGTATTTGAACCGGTTGTAGTTGCATTGGAGTGTGTTACTTTTTGAACTTGTTGAGGTTTTCTTTGTTGCATTTGTGTTAAAACACTTTTTACTATTGCTGCAATTTCTTCTTTTTTTACACTTCCTCCACTATTTTGTACTGCATTTACTACTTTTTGTTCTACTGTTTG
Organism: Campylobacterales bacterium; assembly: GCA_027055005.1. GTDB lineage: Bacteria > Campylobacterota > Campylobacteria > Campylobacterales > QNZT01 > SZUA-1377. The sequence goes on along the minus strand of JALUNR010000030.1, from coordinate 2,502 downwards.
AGTAGGTGCTTTAACTTTTTGTTGTTTTATTGATACAGGATTATTTGATTTATCTTTAAATAAAAACTTATAAGCCAATGCCCCTAGCACAACTACCCCAAGTAAAAGCAATACTACTACTAATCCTTTTATCATTGTACTCATAAAAGAGCTATCATTACTCCTTTCACCATCTACATTAAATTTTAAATAATCATCTCTTATATCACTCATAATATTCTCCTAAATTTATATTTATTGTTTCTTTGGCTTTAGTAAATTTATACCTAGTATTTGCCAATACTGCATACCTCCACGATAATATTTTATTTTATCTTTTGGATAACCAAGCTTTATCAAGTTTTTCATAGCTGCAACTCCTTGCTGACACCACGGACCATTGTCAAATATCAAAAGTTCCATAGCATTTGAAAAATCCCACTTACCATCTTTTTTTTCTGCTCCAAAAAGTTGTAACATTTGGTCTATATACTGACTTCCGAGACTAACTGAAAGTACACTAAAAGGAACATTTAAAGCTCCTGGAATTGTTCCTTGCATATACCATTGAGGAAGTCTTGCATCTATCAAAAGTCCTTCATTGTTTTCAACTTTGTTTTTTATAAAGTTTACAACATCTATCTCTGATACTGTGTGAATACCTGGAATTGGTTCCATTTTTTGTACACAAAACGGAGGACAAGGACGAGATGTTTTAGTATAAGAGTTTTTTAACTTATGCTTTGTATCTTGTATCCTTTCTATTCTAACACTTTTTCCATTTATATCAACATCAACATATGGTAAGTTTTTTGTAAGGTTGACTTCAAGAGCACTTAGACTTGACACAAGGAAACAACTTAAAATACTTCCCATTACAATACTTTTACTTCTTCTCATCTATTTCCTTTTATTTAAGTTTTAATATTTACTCAAATTATTATATAATATATTTTGAAAATTTGCAACTAAAATAGTGGTAAATTAAATATGACTGTTGTCGATATAGAAATATTGAGTGAATCTTTACAAATTTTCACATTTTATTTTTAAAATTAAGCCAAAAAAGGGGATGTATGTCATTTTTTAATACAATATTAAAAAAGAAGAAAAAAAATATTAAAGATGAGATTACTCATATAACTAAAAATATCAAAATAACGGGAGAGATGATAAGTGCAAGTCCTCTTTTTATAGATAGTAAAGTAGAGGGTGATTTAAAGGTGAATAATACTGTAATTTTGTCAAAAAAAGCAGTAGTTGATGGTAATATTCAAGCAAAAAATATTTTAGTTTATGGAAAAATAAATGGTAAAGTGAAAACAAAAAATCTTGAAGTATATAAAAATGCTCAAGTTCGTGGAAATATGAATGTGAAAAAAATGTATGTAAATGGTGAAGTTATAGGAACTATTGGTGGAGAGGGAATATTTATAGACAAAGATGGAAGAGCAAAAAGTGCTATTCAATCTAAAAAAAGTGTAATAAGTGGTATTGTAGATGGAGTTTTGGCAACAGATATTTTAGAGTTAAATCACAATGGATATGTTAGAGGTGATGTCTTTGTTAACAATATTTCTAAAAAACAAGGAAAAGTTGAGGGTAGCATAGAGGGCTATAAAGATATTTTATCAAAAGATGAGAGATTTAGTTACGATTATGAAGATAGTGTAGAAAAAATGAGTAAAGAAGTAGCAATTTATATGGATTATGAAAATAAAATCATAGATTTGATAAAAAGAAATGTTGATAATGAAAATGTCTTACAATCTTTGGTTAAAATGTTAAAGTATAGTGACGAAAATGAAAAAAAGTTAAATAAAATAATACAAGCTATAGAATATAAAAAACAAAAACAAAGAGAGTTTATAGATGTTGAAACTGAGTAAGGAGATAAAATGGCTACAAAACGAAATACTATTAAAAGAAATATAAAACTACTTAGCTGGAGTGCTTTTATAGGTGGTATATTGATAACTATAATCTCTGTATATAATACATTTGTTTATCTGCAAAACCTAAAACAGGTCAAAAGTATAATACAACTGATAGATTCAAGTACATCAGCACAAACAAAAGATGAAATAATACAAGTTTTAACATCTCATATAAGTTCTTCTGCAACCATATTGATTTTAACAGTTATTGTTGGTTTAATTTTTGCATTAGTCATATTCTTTTTAGCTAGAAAAATAAAAAAAGAAACAGATCAAAGAATCCATTCTATGGATTGGATTATAGAATAGATAAAAGGTACTCAGATGTTTAAAAATACAAAAGAAATAGTAATAAATCCACATCAAACATCTACTCTTCAATCATACAATACAAAGATTATTGGAGATATAGTAGGTCATGATGGTGTTAATGTAGAGGGAATAGTAGATGGATGTATCATAGTAAATAATATAGTTGTTATAGGAGAAGATGCAGAGGTAAAAGGAAAAATTCAAGCAAATCATGTGATAGTAGAGGGAAAAGTCAAAGGAAGAATAGAGTGTGATTTTCTTGAAATAAAACCAG
>JALUNR010000029.1 GCA_027055005.1 Campylobacterales bacterium | reverse complement strand
CTATTATATCTTTTCTAAGTTTAACCACTCATAAGCCACTCTTTTTAATCCATCTGGATTTTCGGAAGCGAAAAATTTCATATCAGTTTTATCAAACTTTTTGTCTAAATTATATTCGTTTTGTAAATACTCAACTACGGCATCTCCAGAGTGAATAAGAGTAGAGTTTGGAAAATATTTTCCTATGGCATCACTTATAAGTGGAAAATGAGTGCATCCTAAGATTATTGCATCGGGGTCTGATTTTATATCTTTAAAATAATGTTTCATAACACTTTGCAAAACTTCACCACTAAAAAGACCTTCTTCAACAACAGGAACAAAGAGTGATGGTGCGATAGAAAAACTATTTAAAAAACCGTTTTCTTCTAAAAAAAATTTATATTTTTGACTTTTTATAGTAGCCTTTGTTCCAAGTATTAAGATTGAAGAGTTAGTATCTTGCAACTTATTTTTTACAGCTAAAACACCTGGATGTATAACTCCAGTTACTGGAAAGTTTGAGTTCTTTTGAAGTTCATCTATTGCATAAGCACTAACAGAATTACAAGCAGCTATCATAATATCTATATCAAAGTTTTTAAAAAACTCTAAGGCTTCAAGAGAATATCTTATGATAGTATTTTTATCTTTTACCCCATAAGGAACTCTCGCGGTATCTCCAAAATAAATAATTTCACTAAAAAGACCACTTTCAAGTAAAGACTTTACAACACTAAGTCCGCCAACCCCACTATCAAAAACTCCTGCTCTCATATTGTGCAGTGGTTTCATTGTAGAGTTATGCTCCCTCATTCATTATAGATAAAAATTCATCATTGTTTTTAGTTCTTTTCATTTTTGAGTATAAAAATTTTAAAGCTTCTACATCTTCCATTTGACTCATAGCACTTCTTAAAGCCCATACTTTTTGAAGTTTATCATTTCCTAGTAGGAGTTCTTCTTTTCTTGTACCACTTCTAGTTATGTTTATAGCTGGATAAATTCTTTTATCACTTATATTTCTATCTAAAATACACTCACTATTTCCAGTACCTTTAAATTCTTCAAAGATAACTTCATCCATTTTACTACCAGTTTCTATGAGGGCGGTGGATATAATAGTTAAGCTTCCACCATTTTCTATATTTCTAGCAGCTCCAAAGAATCTTTTTGGTTTATGAAGGGCATTTGCATCGACTCCTCCACTTAAAACTTTACCACTAGAAGGTGTAACAGTATTGTAAGCTCTTGCGAGTCTTGTGATGGAATCAAGTAGTATAACTACATCTTTCCCCATTTCTACAAGTCTTTTTGCTCTTTCTATCACGAGTTCAGCAACTCTAACATGATTGTTTGCTGGAAGATCAAATGTTGAACTAAATACTTCCCCATTTACACTTCTTTGCATATCTGTAACTTCTTCAGGTCTTTCATCAACAAGTAAAACCATCAGGTTAACTTCAGGATGGTTTCTACTTATCCCATGAGCCAACTCTTTTAAAAGTTCAGTTTTTCCAGTTCTAGGAGGTGCTACTATAAGTCCTCTTTGACCTTTTCCCATAGGGGTAAAAAGGTCCATAACTCTTCCAGTTAATCTGTTTGCATCGTACTCTAGTTTTAATTGTTCAGTGGGATAAAGTGGAGTTAGATTATCAAAAAGAGGACGGTTTTTTATATCACGAAGAGGCATATAATTAACCGCTTCTATTTTTAAAAGTGCATAGTATCTTTCTTGATCTTTTGGACTTCTAACTTGTCCTGTTACTATATCACCATTTCTTAAAGCAAATTTTCTTATTTGAGTAGCACTTACATAAGCATCACTTGAAGAGTTTGAAAAGTTAACATCTGTACTTCTTAAAAATCCATATCCATCATGAGCTATCTCTAAAATACCAGTAAAAAGTATATATCCACCTTGACTAACTTGAGATTTTAGTATTTCAAAGATTAAGTCTTGTCTTTTTAGTTGATGGGGATTCTCTACTTTTAACTCATCTGCTATACTTAAAAGTTCTTCCAAACTTTTGCCTCTTAGTTCTTCTATTTTATGCCCTTTTACAGGTATATGAGTTCTTGTATGTTGTTTTTTTTGATGGTTTTTTCCATTTCCATTTGATTTTTGGGATTGTTCTTCTTTTGCCATATTGCCTTCTTGGAGAAATTATTTAATCTGAGAAATTAAATTTTTATTAAGTAAGAGTCTAGTATAAATTTTATAAAAAGTCAATAGGAAAAGGAAAAAAATCCTCTCCTATTTTAAAATTTAGTATTAGCATGAATAAGTTGATGAAAATTCAAATGCTGTTGGTCTAGCCTCATCTGGCCAAACTTGTCTTTCAAATTGATAGTGTTGATAAGTATCTATAAAATCTTCACTCATAACAGCTTTTGCCCACTCATTATCACTTATGAGTCCTTCTAATGCTTCTCTTAGAGTATGAGGCATTTGAGGGATTTTCTTTTCTCTAATCTCATCAAGACTTAATTCAAACAAATCTTCATCCATTGGTCCTACTGGAACAAGTTTGTTTTTTATACCATCAAGTCCTGCTAGTAAAAGAGCAGTAAATGCAAGGTATGGACAAGCAGTAGAATCAGGAAATCTAGTTTCAACTCTAGTTGCACCCTCACCAGCACCATAAGGAATCCTACAAGCAGCTGATCTGTTTTGGCTAGAGTAAGTTAAAATACTTGGAGCTTCAAATCCTGGGATAAGTCTTTTGTAAGAGTTAGTACTAGGGTTTGTAAATGCAGCAACAGCACTTGCATGAGTAAATATTCCACCTAAATAATGAAGGGCAGTTTCACTAAGGTTTGCATACTCTCCCTCTTTGTAGAAAACATTTTTTCCATCTTTCCAAATTGATTGGTGAACATGCATACCGTTACCATTGTCTCCATATAGAGGTTTTGGCATAAAAGTTGCTGTTTTACCATTTAAGTGAGCTACCATTTTGACTACATATTTGTATTTTTGTACATTATCAGCAGCTTCTATCAAATCGCCATACTTGATACCTATCTCTCCTTGGGCTTGAGCAACTTCATGATGTCCTAAAACAACCTCTAGTCCAACTTGCTCTAAAACTTGCATCATTTCAGCTCTAAGATCTACCATAGTATCAGTAGGCATAACAGGGAAATAACCACCTTTAGTTCCTGGTCTATGACCTACATTTGCATAGTCATCATAACTAGTACTCATATTCCATTCACCCTCTTCAGAGTCAACTCTATATCCAGCTTGATTTATACCAGACCAAATTTGTACATCATCGAAGATAAAAAATTCATTTTCTGGTCCAAAATAAGCATCGTCACCAATACCACTCTCTTTTAAATGTGCAAGTGCTTTTTTAGCTATGCTTCTTGGACATTTTTCATATAAGTCATCTTTATATATATCATATACATCACAAAAAACTATGATAGTAGGATCAGCAGTAAATGGATCTAAAAATGCAGTCTCTACTTCAGGTTTTAAAAGCATATCAGATTCGTTTATCGGTTGCCATGCATCTATACTACTTCCATCAAATGGAACGCCGTTTTCAAGCATACTAGCTTCTACTGCACTTGCTCTATAACTGATATGATGCCAAGCACCTTTTATATCTGTAAATCTAAAGTCAACAAATTCAACTTCATTTTCTTCACAATATTTAAAAAACTCGTCTATACTATTTACAAATTTACCCATGGTAACTCCTAAAAAATTTTTTTGTGGCAAAATTATATCTAAAAAATTTAAAAAGTTTAATTATGCTTGTGCTTAAAAATTAATCATTTTTCTTTCTCTTTCTTTAAAAATTGCACATTTTGTAAAATTATAAGATTTTAATACCTCTTTTACTTCATTATCATATTTACAAACTTCACTAGGTTTATGAGCATCACTTCCAAAAGTTATAGGTATATTATATTCACTTAAAAGTTCTAATATATCATTTGATGGATATAGTTCATTTATCGGTTTTTTATATCCTGACATATTAATCTCTACTACCATATCTGCTTTTTTTATCTCTTTTATAGCTTTTTGGGCTATAAGTTTTACTTCTTTTTTTGGTAGATACTTAAAAACTTTTATCAAATCAATATGTCCAACTATATCAAATAATTTACTTTTTGCCATATCTTGTATTGCACTAAAATACTCTTCCCAAATCTTATCTATATCTTTGTTCTTATATTCTCCTATAAATTCTGGATTATCAAAACCCCATCCATTTATAAAATGCACTGAACCTATAAGATAATCAACTTTTGTATCTAGTACTCTTTTATCCATATACTTTGGTAAAAAATCAACTTCATATCCTGAAAGTATTTTTATATCGTTTTCAAACTCTTTTTTTATTTTTTTAATCTCTTTTTCATAAAACTTCATTTGTGAAAAACTCATACGATATTTTTTTTCAAAATCCATAGGAGCATGATCACTAAATCCAAAATACTTCACACCTTTTTTTATAGCACTTTTTACATATTCTTCCATCTCTCCACTAGCATGATTACATAGTTTTGTGTGATTGTGTAAATCTACTATCATTTTTAATTTTCCTCTAAAGTTTTTTTTCTATTTACCGATAATTGAGTATATCAAAATTTGTAGGAAATTTTACAATGGAATTAAAAAAAGTTGGAAAAGATGATAAAGTTATAGATCAGTTAGATGAAGTTACTAAAGATTCAGAACTAAAAGCTGGTGAAATCTTTGATAGGTTGGAAGATATTACAAATAATTTAACAAATATTTTAAATATAACATTGAAGTTAACAAGTTTAGTTGAAAAAAACCAATCAAAAGATAAAGAACAATATATGAAACTTTTAAAAGAGTTAAAGCAAAATTCTGAAAATTCTCAAGATGAAATATTAAATATTATGGAAATTATGCAATATCAAGATATACATAGACAAAAAATAGAAAGAGTGATAAATATAGTAAGAGCTTTAAACAACTATATGAATGAACTTTTTAGCTCAGATATAAAAGATGAAGAGAGAGTAAGTTCTGCTGAGTATATTGTAGGAGATAGTAAGGATGATGTTTTAAGTGATGAAGATATAGAAGAGATGTTAAAAGAATTTGTAGGATAACAAGGAGATAAAATGACACAAGAAGAGTTAGATGCTTTGATGGATGGTGGTTTTGAAGAAGAGGAAGTTGCAATTTTAGAAGAAGAACAAGTTGAAGATAAAGAAGTAGAAAAGAAAGAGGTTGAATATTTAGAGGAAAATCTTCCCCCCAAAGCAACTAAAGATAATAAAATAGTAAATCAACTAGATCAAGTTAGTCAAGATAGTGAAAAAAAAGCAACGGAAATATTTGATAAATTAGATGGTATAAGTGAATATGTATCAACTGTTGAAGAAAAATCTAATTCAATTATATCTATTTTAGAAGAAAACAGTTTTCTTTTTGGAAAGTTATCCTCACATTTTGATGAGATAGAAACATTTAAAACTTTTTATGAAAAAAATAATATGGCTATACAAACTGTAAAAGATATAGTAGAAAAATCTCAAATGAGTAATGATGAGATTATGAATATTATGGATACTATGCAGTATCAAGATATACATCGTCAAAAAATAGAAAGGGTTGTAAATGTTATGAGAAGTCTTTTAAAATATATGAATACTCTTTTTGGATCAGATATAAAAGATGAAGAGAGAGTAAGTTCGGCTCAGCATATTATAGGAGATAAAGATAGTGGTGAAGTTGTAACCGCTGAAGATATAGAAGCTCTTTTGGAAAATTTTGGAAAAAAATAGTTTTTGTTGATATAATCTTTAGAAAAATACTTCTAAATTTTTTTAAAAGGATTATATCTTGAAAAAAGCAGAACTTTTATCTCCAGCAGGAAATTTTGAAAAACTAAAAATAGCTCTCTCTTATGGTGCAGATGCAGTCTATGGAGGAGTTAGTCACTTTTCTCTTCGTATCAGAAGTGGGAAAGAGTTTGATTATGATTCATTTACAAAAGCTATTGATTATACTCATAATAAAAATAAAAAACTTTATGTAACTGTAAATGGATTTCCTTTTAACAACCAAATAGAAGCCTTAAAAAAACACTTAAAAACTGTAACAGATATGAAACCAGATGCACTGATAGTATCAACTCCAGGGGTTATTAGTTTAGCAAAAGATATAGCTCCTGATATTCCTCTTCATTTATCAACTCAAGCAAATGTCCTAAATTATCTCGATGCAAAAGTCTATTATGACATGGGAGTTGAGAGAATTATCACAGCTCGTGAAGTTAGCTTAAATGATGTAAAAATTATAAAAGAGAAAATTCCAGATTTAGAGATAGAAATATTCGTTCATGGGAGTATGTGTTTTGCTTATAGTGGAAGATGCCTTATAAGTTCGATGCAAAGTGGACGAGTTCCAAATCGTGGAAGTTGTGCAAATGATTGTAGATTTGATTATGAAATGTATGCAAAAAATCCAGATGATGGAACGATGTTTAAACTAGAAGAGGATGAGTATGGAACTCATGTTATGAATGCAAAAGATTTGAATCTTATAAATCATATTGATGAAATCCTAAAAAGTGGTGTAATTGATAGCTTAAAGATAGAAGGAAGAACAAAAAGTCCATATTATGCAGCCATAACTGCAAGAGCTTATCGTATGGCAATAGATGATTTTTATGAAGGTAAGTTTGACTCACAAAAATATAAAGATGAACTTTTAACTACAAAACATAGAGGATTTTCAGAAGCTTTTTTATTTAATCGTCCTTATGAAAAAAATGATACACAAAATCATTTTACAGCTCTAAGTGAAGGAACTTATGAAGTTAGTGGACTTGTAAGTGAGGATGGGAATAGTTGGATGTGTAAGTATAAAACCTTGCCTAATCAAAAAGTAGAACTTATCTTTCCTTATGATGCTACTCCAATTGAATGTGAAAATAATATAGGAAGAGTTTTTAAAGAGGAAGATAGTTGGTTTATAGAGTTTAAAAAAATTGAAACTATTGAGGGTAAAGAACTTTTAAGTGTTCATAGTGGGTATTTGATGTCTTTGAAACTTCCTTGTACTTTACCTGGATTTTCTATTATGAGACAAAAAAACTAAAACTGTACAATCCCCGTACCTCCACTATTTGCACTATGATATATAGTAGTATTGTGAAGTCTTGAGTAGTATCTTAAAAGCAAGTGTTGTAAAGTTGGCTCTATTGATGGAGTAAACCAAGCATTGTTAGAAATTGCTATCATAAATTTTGGATTTTTTTCATAAAGTCTTTGGGCTGTTGCTTCATAACATATAGCATTTCTAAAAACTTCACCATTTATAGGTATGTCAGTTGGTTTTTTAGCATTTTTAAAATCCTCAGCACCTCCAAAAAAGTGATTATTTATAGCTCTTGCAATAAATCTTGGGAGTGGAATTTCTTCAGAAAAAGGTACTAAAACGACTTTATTTGCCACATAAAAAACACCATTTATAAAGTAAAAAGTAGAATTATATCCATTTTTACCATCACTATATAAACTTCCAGTAACTATGGTTATTTTTTTTGATAGTTTTAAAAGTTTATTTATTAAATCAATTCTAGAGTTCAGATAAAGTGGAAATACACTTTCACTCAAAACTACTATATCGTATTTTTCATCTATTGCTTTATTGATGATTCTAAAGTTATCTTTTAGAAGAGTATTTAAGTAGCTGTCTTTCCATTTTTTATCTTGCGGAATATTTCTAGCAGAGAGATATATTTTTTGATGTGATAGTGAAAGTGTTGGATTTTCATATCTAACAGATAATAAAAGTAGGGGAATAAAAAAAAGTTTATAATATCTTTTAAATTCTATTAGAGTTAGGATTGCTACTAAAAATAGAGCAAATTTTATCTTTGTAAAGTCAAAAAAACTATTTATAAGAGTTAATTCTGGTACAAACCAGTTAAAACCAAAAGGATGAAAATAAGAAAATCCTAAAAATGCTAAAGCTCTAAGATAGCTTTTTGTAAAACTTCCTATAAGCCAGAAAAATATTCCATATCCAAAAGCAAATACAATTATTATCACAGGAATCATATAGGTCATATTGTAAAATCGAAAAGAAAAACTAACCCAGTAGAACCAAAAGCCTCCACTAAATAATCCTGCCCAAAAAAGAGTTTTTTGAGAAGATTTTAAGAGTAAGAAAAAACCCAAAATAGCGAATATAGAATCTACTATCTTTAAAAAAAGATTATGTGAAAAATTTAAATACTCAAGATATATAAAAGCAGAGATAAAAAAAGCTATTATTAAACCTTTTATTAAGTCCTTAGTGCTAAAATAGCTTCTAAATTTTAAATCAAAGGAAAAATATGGCTTCTCAAGGAAATATTTTAACATCTATGTTACCACTTATCGTATTATTTGGTATATTCTACTTTCTTATCATAAGACCACAACAAAAACAAGCTCGTGAGCATAAAGAAATGCTTGAAGCTCTAAAAAAAGGTGATAAAATCATCACTACTGGTGGACTTATAGTTGAAGTATTAAAACCAGAAGAAGATTTTATCAAAGTAAAACTTAACGATGATACGATAGTAAAATTGGCAAAAGAATATGTTTCAAAAAAATTAGAAAGTTAAGATATGAATTTTAGACTGATAATATTTATGATAAGTATAATTTTTGGTGTATTTTTATCTGTGCCATCTTTTTTACAGCTGGATAAAGGTGCAAAGATAACACTAGGGCTTGATCTTCAGGGTGGACTTCATATGTTACTTGGAGTAAAAACAAATGAAGCGATAAAATCAAAGATAAAAACGATAGCAGGAAGTATTAAATACTTCACAGATGATGATGATATAATTATAGATAATTTAAAAGTGAACAAAGATAATTCTATAACATTTGAACTTTTGGATAAGGATGCAAAAGCTAAGTTAGAACAAGACCTTAAAAAGATAAAAGGCTTAGTGATAAAAACTAAAGGTTTAAAATACACTTTAACGCTAACTCCAAAGGAAAAAGAGGTTATAAAAAATTATGCAGTTACTCAAGCAGTCGATACTATAAGAAATAGACTTGATATGACTGGAACTGCTGAACCAACAGTGGCAAAACAAGGCAAAGATAAAATTTTAGTAGAACTACCAGGAGTAAAAACACCTGAAGAAGAAAAAAATGCAAGAGATATCATCTCAAAAGCAGCACATCTTCAACTTATGGCAGTAGATGAAGATAGGGCAGATCAAGCAAATACTATGAGTGAAGATGAAGCTAGAGAATATGGAGATGTCATACTAAAAGATGCTAAGGGTAAAAAGTATATTTTAAAAGAGATACCTATACTTGATGGTAGTATGTTAACAGATGCTAGGGTTGCTTTTTCAAGACAGAGTGGGCAACCAGTTATCAACTTTACTTTAAACTCAACAGGAGCAAGAATATTTGGTGATTTTAGTGGAAAAAATATCGGTAAAAGGATGGCTGTTGTCCTTGATAACTTAGTTTATTCAGCTCCATATATAAGAGAAAGAATTGGTGGAGGAAGTGGACAGATAAGTGGAAACTTTTCTACTGTTGAGGCACACAATGTAGCGATAGCTTTAAGAAGTGGTGCACTACTTGCTCCAGTAGAAATGCTTGAAAAAAGAAGTATTGGGCCAAGTCTTGGTGCCGATAGTATCAAGCAGAGTTCATTTGCACTTATTAGTGGTTTTGTTATAGTCTTCTTATTTATGATTTTCTATTATGGAAGAGCTGGAGTTATAGCTGATATAGCTTTGGTTGCAAATCTATTTTTGATTATAGCAGTTATGGCACTCTTTGGTGCTACCTTGACATTGCCAGGTATGGCTGGAATTGTTCTAACAGTTGGTATGGCAGTTGATGCAAATGTTATTATTAATGAAAGAATAAGAGAACTTTTAAAAGAGGGTAAAAGTATTAAATATTCTATTGAAAAGGGGTATGATAATGCTATGACGGCAATTCTTGATGCAAATATCACAACTCTTATAGCAGCAGTTGTGCTTTATGCTTATGGAACCGGTCCTATAAAAGGTTTTGCTATCACTATGAGTATTGGAATTCTAGCTTCTATGTTGACAGCAATTCTTGGAACTCATGGAATTTATCAATATTTACTAGATAAAAACAGGATAAATCTTAAAGATATGAACAAATGGTTTGGTATGAAAGTGGAGGATAAATAGATGGAATTTTTTAAAAGTAGCAAAATATTTGATTTTATGGGTAAAAGTAAGCTTTTTATTTCTATCTCTTTAATTTTTATTTTTACCTCTTATGGGCTTTTGTTTACTAAAGGTTTAAACTATGGTATTGATTTTGTAGGTGGAACTATTATACAAGTTAAATATAACAAAAAAGCCCCTATAAAAGATATAAGAGAGGATTTAAAAAAAGATAAACAGTTTGAAATGGCAAGTGTTACTTATTTTGGAAGTGATGATGAAATAGTTATAAGAGTTAAAAATTCAACTACTTCAGTAGCAAATGATATAGGTGATAGAGTTAGAGCTTTACTTAAACCAACGGGAGAGTTTAAAATAAGAAGAGTTGATATGGTTGGTCCAAAGGTAGGAAGTGAACTTAGAGAAAAAGGTATGATGGCTATGGTACTTTCGATTTTAACTATACTTATCTATGTGGCATTTAGGTTTGAGTGGAGATTTGCAGTTGCTTCCATCCTAGCTTTGGTTCATGATGTTTCTATTGCTTTAGGATTTATATCACTTTTTCAAGTAGACGTGAGTCTTGATATATTAGCTGCACTTTTAACGATTTTAGGTTACTCACTAAATGATACTATAATCGTTTTTGATAGGATAAGAGAACAAGTAAGAGAGTCAAAAGATTATGATTTATTTGATATTATAAATGAATCCGTTACAAAAACTTTGTCTCGTACAACTTTAACTTCATTAACAACTTTCTTTGTTGTTTTAACACTTTTCTTGTTTGGTGGAGAGATAATATATGGATTTAGTTTTACTATGCTTATAGGTGTAGTTGTAGGAACATATAGCTCTATTTTTGTTGCATCACCACTTTTAAAATGGTTAGGATTTGATGTAAAAAAATATAAAGATGAGTTAGCAAAAAAAGAGAAAGAAAGACTTGAAAAAGAAAAAATGAGAGCTCAATACGAGGGCGGAATAGTATAAATAGGAGAGTGTTATGGAAGTAAAAAAATGTAGTTCTTTAGAAGAAGTAAGAGCAGAGGTTGATAAAGTAGATGCAAAAATTTTAGAGCTTATAGCTAAGAGAAAAGATTTGATAAAACAAGCCGCAAACTTTAAACACTCAGTAGATGAGATAAAAACAGATGAGAGGATAGATGAAGTCCTCTCAAATGCAAGACACAATGCTCTTCGTCTTGGAGTTTCTCCTGATCTTGTAACGACAATATATAAAGCTATGATTGATGATATGGTAGAAGCTGAGATAGCTCAGTTTAGGAATGTTTCTAATTTTTAGATTATTTATCTAATATCATATTTTTGTTGATAATGTGTTAATTCTCTAAGAAGCAAGTTCATATTTAGCATACCTATATATTTTTTATCTTCTGTGATATAGGGTATGAAGTTAGCATTTAACATTGATAATGCTTTGTATATATTTTCTTTTTTATGATGCTGGTAAATTGCAAATGGAGTTTTACTCATAAGATCTCTAACTTTTAGTTTCTTTTTATAAAACAGACTACTTTTTCTTACATCTCTTAAAGATATTACTCCGATCAAATTATTTTCACTATCCGTAACAGATAAATAGTTTATTTTATATCTTTTAAATAAAGGCAGTATTCTTTTTAGAGAAGTATTTGGATTTATAGCAGGTACTTTTTTTACAAGTTTATCTAATTTATATTTATCTAAAAAATCAATTATTCCTTTATCCTCTATATCTATACCTACTTGTAATAAGCTTCTTTTAAAATATGAACCAGAATCAGTCTTTGATACTATATAAGTAGTTATAGCAGAAGTTATCAATAGTGGAAGTAAAAGTTGATAAGAATGTGTAAGTTCTATGATTATTATAGAACTTCTAAGAGGTGCTTTTGCTATACCAGATAGCATAGCTGCACTACCTATTAGTGCAAAAACTTTAGGATCTAACATATTATTTATATCTAAAAGTTCAGTTCCAAACCAATATCCTCCAAAAGAACCAATAAATATAGAAGGGGACATTAATCCTCCAAATATTCCACTACCTATACTTAAAATCACAGCTATTAATTTAAATAACATAATATTAAAAATATTTTTTCCAATATATTCATTTGTATATAGATTACTTATATAGTTATATCCAACTCCTTTGGTTTCTGGTGAAATATTTATAATAATACCAACAGTTATACCGATAAATATAATAATAAATTTCCAATTTTTACTATACTTTTTTCTTAATTTTTTTAAAAAATTAAGAGAGTGTATTAATATGATAGAAATAATAGCAAAAAATATTGCAGCGATTGGTAGATAAATAAAGTAATGCATTTTATAAGAAAGATTTGGTACATAAAATGCTGTATAATTTCCAATAAATATTCTAGCAAATATAGTAGATGTAGTACAAGCCACCATTAAAGGGATAATAATATA
Source organism: Campylobacterales bacterium (assembly GCA_027055005.1). Classification (GTDB taxonomy): domain Bacteria; phylum Campylobacterota; class Campylobacteria; order Campylobacterales; family QNZT01; genus SZUA-1377. Next base: position 2,233 of record JALUNR010000029.1, on the reverse strand, counting down.
AGAGTTTACTTTTCCTATTATGATTTCTATTCCAAATATTATGCCAGCTATTGGAGCATTAAAAGTTGCAGAAATAGCAGCAGAAACTCCAGCACTTAAATATATTGGTAGATTTATTCTTTCAGCCTTTAAAGTAATCATAAATATTTCAGACATTAAGCCACCAAGTTTAGCAATAGGTCCTTCCCTACCTATTGGTACACCAAAGCCAATACTTATTGAAGTTAAAAATAAGACTAAAAAACCTTTTATGTAAGAAAATTTTCCACTCATCATAGAAATTTTTTTTGCTATTTCATCTATTGTAACATTTGATTGATTTTTCAAAAATTTAGTAATTAAATAATTTGAAATATAAAAAACTAATGGCATTGTAAAAATATAAAAATAATTGGTATGAATAAAGTCTAAAAAATTATAAAAATAGTTAAAAAGTTTTACCAAAAGACGAAAACCATAAGCAGAAATACCACCAAGAATACCTAATATAAAAGGAATAAGAAAAAAATGTTTAATTTCTCCTTCTATCATTCTTCTTTTTCTTTTGGATTCACTTTATATGGTTTAAAATCTTTTAGGCTACCTCTAAATATGTTTTCTTGTCCTAAATATAAACTATAACCAAAACTTGTCAAGTAACTTGTTATAACAGCAGCTGTCATAGGAATAACAACATCATCATGACTCATTTCAGTAATCATTACGATAGCAGCAAGAGGAGTTTTCGCAGCTGCAGATAAAGCAGCTCCCATTCCTGCTAAAGTGAACATAACTAATTGATTTGGAAAAATATGTCCAAAAATATTTCCTAAAGCAGCTCCTATTATTAAAACAGGTAAAATCAATCCACCAGGGATACCAAATCCCAAAGTTAAACTAGTTGCTATGATAGTAAAACAGATTATTGCAAAATCAACACTTATGGGAAAGTTTATCTGAGCTAAATCTGATAATATTTTCATATGAACTGGAGCTGAAAGAATTTCAATATTATGACTTATATAATAGAGTGCGATCATAAATGGTATTGCAAAAAATGTACCTACAATAGGTCTTCTTTGTGTTGGTATCATTTTTGAAACTTGAACAAAAAAGTGAAAAAATAGAGTATAAAGATAGATAGTCATAGATACTATAAATCCCATTGCTATTATATAAGGAATACTATCTAGTGTCCAAATCGCTTTATGAGAAAGTACAATAAAAGCATGATTTCCTCTAAAAAATGAAAAAGTTAAATAACTAACGATAGATGCTACAATCATAGGAATAAATGGACGATAATCAAAGTCATACATATTTTCAAGTTCCATAGCAAATATAGAACTTCCAAGAGGTGCTTTTAACAAAGCCCCAGTAAATGCTCCACCACCAATCAAAGCTAAAATATTTTTAAATCTTTTACCAAATCCATAAGCTTTTCCAACCCATTCTCCTATACCTATACCTAAGAAAAAAGATGGTCCTTCTCGTCCTGCTATAAAACCACCAGATAGAGTTAAAATAGAGATAATAAGTTTTGAAAATAAAGATTTAAATTTTAAATATCTCTTTGATCTTAAATGTAATATTGAAAATCCGATACCAGGACCTGCAACTTCACGATTATTTTTGATTATATAACCAGTGATAATAGATACAAAAATAGGATATATAAAAAGATAAATAACATTTGTAGAAAGATAATTATTTATTTTTATAACAATTAAATCCATCAAAGAAGCAATAATCCCCATAGTTATACCAATAGCAATAGAAAAAGGTAACCATCTTCCAAGAAAAAATACAATAGAAATAGAATCAATCTTTATATCAAGTGGACATAGTGTTTTTTCACAAGCTCTTTTTAAATTTTGAAAGACATTAATTTCTCTCTCACCAAAAATTAAAAATTTTAAAAGTCGTCCAAGCTTTTTCATCCATACAACCTAGTAAAAATATATATAGTATTATATCTTATTATATTTTATAAAATCAACTATCCTCTTAGCTCCACCTTGTTTTATAGTATTGTTTAACCCATAACTTATCTTAGATATATCACTACTTAGTATCTCATCTACGATAGAAGCTTCTAGTTCACTCTCTCTTTTTAAAAAACAAAGCCCATTATCTTTTAAAAACTTTGCGTTGTAGTATTGATGATCTGATGCTGCATAAGGGTAAGGGATAAATAGAGCTGGTAAAAGTGAGGCTGAGAGTTCCCACATAGTACTAGCTCCACTTCTGCTTA
>JALUNR010000028.1 GCA_027055005.1 Campylobacterales bacterium | reverse complement strand
CTCAAAAGGCTAATCCACCATATTTTTCCCAAAGCATATAAAGCATACCACTACAAATTCCTGCAAAAACTCCAGCTAGTAAGTCATCTCCCATAACTCCAAGTCCACCTTTTACATCCCTATCAATCCTTCCTATAATAGATGGTTTCCATATATCAAAAACTCTAAAAAATATTAGTCCTAAAATAAGTTGGGCAAATGTTGCTCCACTTATACAAAATGCCAACCAAACTCCTGCTACTTCATCTATTACTATTTCACTAGCATCGTGAACTCCAACTTCTTTTTCATATTTATCTATCTCTTTTATAGCTACTATTGTTATCAAGATAGTTAGTAAAAAAAGTGTTTGGAAACCTAAATATTTTATTATTATGTAACCCAAAATAGCACCAAATATACTTCCCCAAGTTCCTGGCATCTTAGGCAAAAGCCCACTATAAAAAAATGTTAAAAATAATTTTCTCATGATATATTCCTATAAGGTTATTGTTAATCCTAGTTTGACAGAATAATATATCATAACAAGTCTTTTATTATGTCAATGATACAGTTTGATGTAAACCTATAATTTTTTGATAAAACTTTTTATCATCCATTTCTTCTAAAAGTCCACTAGAAGGGAAAAAATTTGGATATTTTGTGATTAGTTTTTTCCATCTATTTTTATGCAAAGAACTTAAAAATATAGCTGAAATTTCTTTTCTCACTAAAATAGTTGGAGGTAAAAGTCCTTGTATCATAATTTCTTCTATAAATTCACTAATATAAGAAATATGGTGATGACTTCCATGTGGACAAGTCTTTGTACTAACCAAAGTTTTACACTCATTACAATAAACATATTCATTTGAAACCTCTATAGAAAAATCATCTCTTTCAAATCTATCAACTATGGAGTTTGTTCCATATTTATCATAAAACATACCAATACCTGAATGATTTTGACCAACACTAATAGCATCACAGCCAAAATTTTTAGCTGCTAGTGAATCTAAAAACACATTATTATATCCTGCAAAAATATAAGTATTTTCAAAAGGAACTATTAAAACTCTATTTTTTGGTAAAAAATTATCTACATAATATCTTAAAGCTTCCTCTCTAAGTTCATATGAAAACTTATCTTTTTTATAGGGTTTTAGTAAAAATAAAACTATCATATCTGCTTTATCCAAAGCTATTCTTATCATCCTCTCATGACCTCGATGCAATGGCTTTGCTGCTATCATGATCGCGGTTACCTTTTTTGCATCAACAAGCTTTTTTTGTTTAACAATCATATTTTTTATATTTTTTACAAAAGTTGTATCAACACTATACTCTCCACTTACAGCATATTTACCTAATCTTTTTAAAGTATCTTTAACTCCTGGATGAGATGGATCAGTAGTAGCAAAAATCTTTTCTATCCTTTTTAACCTATCTATTTCAAAAACTTCTTCAACTTTTAGTTCACCACATATACTACCATCTACTACAAGATTTACTATATCATCTTTTTTAAGTGATTTTAAAACTATTTTATTTTTTCTACCACTGGGAGCTAAGATAAAAGGGAAAGGGAAAAATTCTTCTTTATACAATAAGCTTTTTTCAACTTCCAATGATTCAGACGAATTCATCAACTTATCAACAGGAAATAAAATCCCCTCCTTTGCCATGGCAAGAGTTGCTAATGCTTCCTTGTCTATATAAAGAGCTTTATCTCTTTTTACTAATTCCATACTTTTTTCTCTTCTCCCATAAACTCTTTCTTGAAATTCCTAGTTTTTTAGAAAGTTCAGTATCAGGAAATCTACTTTGATATTTTAATATGACATATTTTACATAATTTTCTATTGATAAAAGTTCGCCTTCTTGACTTTCAAACATACTTTCATCATTTTTTATTTCTAAAGATTCTAATCCTTCCAAATTTTCATGCATATCTGTAGTCGATAATATAACTCTTCTTTTTTGGATAAGAGGTAAAACTTTTGATTTTTCACTTCTTTTTAAATTTTGAAAATCAGTTAAATAAACTAACTCTTTTGGATTTATCTTTTGAAGTTGCATCAAGGCATCTTTATCTTCTAAAGATATAAAAGAAAAAGAAAGTCCTCTTTGATTTATATACTCAAAAACTATACTATCTGCCATCTTTTGTGTACTTACTTTTAAAAGTATAGGAAACTCAGTATTATCATCAAGCTTTTGATCTATTGATTTTTTTAAAAGATGATTTATATAGTTTTTATAAGTAACATTTTCTTTTTTATACAATATATAATCTTGTAAATGTTCCAACTTTCTAATAAGTTCTTCTATCATAAAAGGTTTAAGTATATAATCATTAGCTCCAGCTCTTAAAGGTGCTGTTACTGTGTCATTGCTAACATATGAAACCATCAATATTATGATACTATCTTTATAATGTTCTATTATAGGATAGAAATTTTGCCCAGAAATATTTGTTGATAATAAAACAGCATCAAACCTCTCATCTTTTATCCCATCTTTTACACTCACAGCCATCTCACAATTATGTCCTAAATGACTAAGCTTACTAGAAATACTCTGTGCCAAATAAATCTCATTTTCTACTATTAAAATCTTCATTTACTCTTCCAATTATGTATTTTTACTTGTGAGGTAGCCATCACTGCGATACCTTCCTCTCTACCAACAAACCCAAGTTTTTCAGTTGTTGTCGCTTTTATATTCACTCTAACTTGCTTTAATTTCAAAATATCAGCCAAAGTTTTCCTCATCTTTTGCTTATATTTTGAAAGTTTTGGCTTTTCGGCAAGTATTGTAATATCAACATTTACTATCTCAAATCCTACCATATAAACAAACTCGACCACTCTTTTCAAAAGTACCTTTGAATCAATCCCCTTAAACTCTTCCTCACTATCAGGGAAAAGTTCTCCTATATCCCCAGCTCCAATAGCTCCCAAAAGAGAATCTATCAAAGCATGTATAGCTACATCTCCATCCGAATGAGCTTCAAAACCAAACTTACTATCTATCTTCACACCACAAAGAAACATATCTTTTTGTAAACAAAACTTATGTACATCAAACCCATTGCCACTAAGATACATCTCATTAGGTGCTTTTAAACATTTGATTTCTTCCAAATCGGCAAATGTTGTTATTTTTTTAGCAAAAATGCTACCTTTTGTAAATAAAATACTTCCACCACTTGATTTAATAGCTGAACTATCATCTGTATAGAGCTCCTTTTTACTTATAGCATCTCTTAAAATCTTAGTAACAGAAAGTTGTGGAGTTTGTATAAGTTTTACTTTATCTCTATTGATAGTTTCATCATCATATACAACAGTATCTGCCACATTAAGTGAAGGAACTATAACATCAGCCTTACCTTTAAGATTTATTATTTCTTCTATCATATCTTTTGTAAAACAAGCTCTAGCAACATCACTTATCAAAACATACTTACTATCAACTTCTTTCAAAGCATTTTGTATAGATTCTTGACGAAAATTTTTTCCTCCTTCAACAAATAAAAATCTGTCATCAAAATTTTTCATATAGTTAAGTTCTTCTTTTGAAGCAACTATTATAACTTTTGAAAAACTATACATCTGTAAAAATCTATTTGCAACAAATAGCCATAAAGGTTCACTACCTATATATATCCATTGCTTTTTTACAGGTTGGTTTTTTCTAAATCTTGTAGCACTTCCAGCACTTAGCAAAACCAAAGTAATGTTACACATCGTAACCCTTTATAATAAAATGTTACGAAATTATACACTTTTTTCCTTTAAATAACTTCTAAAATTAAATTAACCTAAAATTATTTATCTTTTTAGATTAAATCAGATAATATTAGTCTGATTTAAAAAATTTAAAGCTAGGTTTTATGATATATGTGTAAAATTCGATACTTTAAATAAAAAGGTTATTTTATGAGAAAAGAGTGGGTAAAAAATAGAGTTAATGATACTATTAAAACTCAAATGCACTATGCAAAACAAGGTATTATTACACCAGAAATGGATTATGTGGCAAAAAAAGAAAATATCTCAAGTGAATTAGTAAGAAGTGAATGCGAGAGAGGAAGACTTATAATACCTGCAAATATAAACCATATACACTTAAAACCTATGGCAATAGGTATGGCTGTTAGTTGTA
>JALUNR010000027.1 GCA_027055005.1 Campylobacterales bacterium | reverse complement strand
TCTATAATATCATGATCATTCAAGACCCCATAGAAAAATCTTATATAAATTTTTTAGCTCCTGTCATTTTCAATGAGGACAATAAAACTATGGGTCAAATCATACTTGACAATACAAAATATCAAGACTATCATATAGTTGAGCCGATTTCTAATTATTTAAGCTGAGCTTAATTATAATAGTTATAAAATGTAGTAGCTACAAAAAGGCGGGTGGTTGGGTAGCAATTTTTATCTGCAAATACTCAGGTATATCTCTACTACTCTTTCCTTTATGTTGCAAGAAAGGATAGTCGGTATGCAAATAAATAAAAAAGTAAAAAATAAAACTTTAACTCCTTTGATAAAACAACAGATAGTTCAAAACCTTATGCCATTAAATCCTGAAAAAATTATACTTTTTGGCTCTTATGCCTACGGTAAACCAAATGAAGATAGTGACAATGAAAACGATATTAAAACATCAAGCGGTATTGAAAAACTTACAAATCTAACTGTTCTAACTGAATTTACAGTAGATGGGCAGATATGCTATTGTTCATGATGATTTGGATGGCACTGCAAGATACATAGATATTTTAAAAGAACTTACTATGTATGTAGAGAAAGCGATCAAAGAGGAGGAAAATTGATATGCAAATGGAAAAAAAAGTAAAAAGTAAAACCCTGACCCTCTTAATACTTAGCTTAATACTTAGTAGTATAAGTGCAAATGCTTCATTTTTTGGTTCTTTTTTTGGAGGCGGAAGCAGTAGTGATACTTCATATGGAACATCTAGTAAACCTTATGAGCTTGTAGTTAATGGAGCAAAAAGAGATAATGATTATCCAGATAAGTATTATAAATTTTATTCGGCAGTGGACCAAAATATCACAGTGCATATCTCAGACCATTATAGTAATAGTAATAGTTATTCTTCTTACTATAATTTATCACTTAAACTTTACAGTACAAATACTAATAATAATGATTGTAACACTTCTGATGAAATTAATTATAACACTCCTCAAGATGGAAATTTCAATTGGCTTTCTGGTGCGGTGAGTGGAGGAAAATTTTACTGTTTATCTGTAGAAGGGAAAGATTATTACGACATAAACATAACAGGAGACTCTGCATTAGAAGCAGCCATCTCTGACGCCTCAGCGAAAGAAAGCAATGAAAATATAACATTTCTTATAGGTTTAACACATGCTACGACCTCAGATACAACTATCTCCTATACTTTTCATGACCATACAGCAAAAAATGGAGTAAATTACAATGGCACAAATGGTTCTGTTACTATCCCAGCCGGTCAAGATTCTGCGACAATAACCGCTAATCTTATAGACACACATATGTCTACAACTAAAGACTTTACTGTTCAAATCAGTAGTTCATCTGTTACAGTAGAGGATGCAAATGCAACAGGAACGATTATTGGAAGTGGTAGTGTAAGTGGGGGTGGAGATTATCACGGACCAGATATCTGCTACGATTCAAGAGAACAAAGCGGTGTTTGTATGTTTGGGTCTTGCATGTTTTATAAAGAGACAACCAATGTTAGAGCTATGGTAAATGGTTTAAGTGATATAGATGTAAAAAAAGCACTCACAAGAGGTATTGCATTTATGGATTTTGCTTCAGACATTGGAATTGATAATAACAGCAAGACAATGCAACCAGGTGATGATCAAGCAGAAAAAAAAGATTTTGCTAATGCTGATTTTTTAGGTTCCTCTTTTTTTAATGCCTCTATGTTTCCAAAAGGGCTTGAATATAGACTAGGAACTGATGCAAATAATACACAAGGTGGAAGCCTCAATAAAAATGCAACTGCATCTTATTATGACAAAAGCCTCTTTAAATTTGGACTTTTTACCCAATATACACATATAGTAACTTATAAAAAAAATGGTACTGAATATCAAGAAGTACTCCAAGCTTGCAATCCAGATGCTTCAGGTTCACTTACACCTGCACCACGCTTCAATCAATGTGGCGTCTTTTTGGATGCACTCAATTCTCATACTAAAATTACATTTGATACTTCTACAGGAATATATCAAACAATTAACAATACAACAAATAATCAACTCAATACTCCTGCCATTCAAAATACAAACAATACTGCTCTTTGTAGTACGCAACCATGCCAAGCAGACGGCATAGGTTCTAGCACTATTGCCCTTCCCACTTTTGTAAATTCTACTGAAACAAATACAGTAGATATTCCATACAGTATGGTAATCGCAGATCAACAAGTTGGTAATTTAATAACCACAACTAATGCCAATACAGAATCTACTGAAAATAATAGAACTATAGTATTTGAAGCACCCTATTCACCATCTTATGGCTCAAGAGTAATGTTCATTCGCTCCATTACTGACCATGATGCACATGCAGATACATACCATTATGTTTTTAAAGAGGGTGACTACTGGATAAACAGTTGGGATATAAATAAAGCAAAAAATGTTACAATTGAAACGGTAGGAAATGTAAGATTTTTTATCAATAGTAACTTTAATATTACTAATAGTGGGACTTTACATATTGGGCATAGTGGCTCTGCAAGTAGTCCAAAATTCTACATGTATATATATGGTAATTTTGCAACAAATGTAACAGGTGCAACAGCCATACAAAATGGCTATATCTACACCAAAGGGACACTCGCACTTGGTAGCACCTCAACTATTGCCCTTGACTGGGGTGCATTAACTGCAGATGAGGAGCTAAAAATACAAAATGGTGCTTCTTCAACATTTAATTATGCTAATGACGATAGTGATTCGTTATTGTTTCAAGAGTGTGGTGGTGGAACATCTATATATCTCACTGGACCTTTTGATGCATGGGATAATATTTTACCTAGCAGAAGTATAAATGATAGAAATATTTCAACAAAGATAGTCAATAAAAATTTCAATCTAATAATAGCAAGCTTAAACTCTGATAATGATAGTGTTGAAGTAAAAGATGGTATAAATATGCAGTATCAACTCTATGATGCAAATGATCACAATATTACATCTTGGAGAGATTACAATGCAACTACAGGAAGTGATGGAGCATCTTCAATCAAGTCTTTTTTAGTAAATAGTGCAGAAAAAAATGTTAGAGTAAGATTTAAATTTTGTGCTTTTAACACAGGAGCTGGTTTGGAGTTGGCTAGTTTAAGTACTTGCATAGAAGGAAGTGGCGACTATAACAGCTCTTATGAGTTAAATACTTCAACTTTTAGCAGTGATAATTTTGCTATAAGACCTTTTGCATTTAGGGTTTTTGGGCAAGACCAGTACAAAAGAGCCGGGGAAGATTTTAACCTAACTATAAAAGCTGTTGATGAAAATAACAATAGTATAACAACCGGCACGGTTTACAATATTAGCGGTGTTTCAAATTATAATGAATCTACATCAAATTTAAATATAACTTCTCATTTTTATACTCCAAGTTCAACCGATATAAATCAAATGAGATCAGACACCGGTCATACAAATGTTACAACTTGTCCTCATGCAGGTACTTTTACAGTAAATAATACAAATTTTTCTAATGGAGAAGTAAATGCTACTTTAAAATATAGTGAAACCGGTATATTGGATATAAATGTTAGCGAAAAACCGGGAAGCGAATGGGCAAAAGTGGATGAAGATGATACAAACAGTTCTCAAAGATACATAAAATCTGCAACTAAAATTTACGATGAAAGCGATATAAGTAAAAACAATATCTTACTTTTTGTACCATACAAATTTAATACTACCGCAGTATATAATGCAACTACCGGTCAAAATTGGCTTTATATTGCTGATATAAACAAATCAAACATTACATCCACCACTCCAAAAATGGCTGCATATTTACTATATACTATTAAAGCTTACAATAAAGATGGCAATATAACAAAAAATTACACTAAAACTTGTTTTCCGGATGTTGATGAAACAAATGCTCCACGAGTGAACGGTTTGAAACTTAACACAACTTTTGACCTATTTCTTGATATGGATTTAAATACTACACAAGATGCCAATATAAGCTTGTATTCTGAAAGTAATACCTCAAATCCGATATGGACGCTAAATAAAAACAAATCCTTATCAAAAGGAATAAACCATATAAAAGAGTGGATATCTCCATTTCAATTTGAAAATGGTGTCGGTCA